>CAZVPQ010000159.1:0-5856 GCA_964628675.1 uncultured Hyphomicrobiales bacterium
ATTTAATATTTAAGGATTGATTATGTATGATACTGTAAAAAAGAATGACCCAGAATTATTTGCCACTCTGGAAAAAGAATATACTCGTCAAAATGAAAAAATCGAATTGATTGCAAGCGAAAACTTTACTTCTTTGGCGGTTATGGAGACTCAAGGCTCTGTATTGACAAACAAATACGCCGAAGGTTATCCGGGTAAAAGATATTATGGTGGTTGTGAATTTGTAGATATGGCTGAAAACATTGCAAGAGATCGAGCAAAAAAGTTATTTGGCGCCGAGTATGCTAATGTGCAACCGCATAGTGGTAGCCAAGCAAATATGGCTGTTTATTTTACTTACATTAAACCCGGAGATACTGTCCTCGGACTTAGTTTAGCTCACGGAGGGCATTTAACTCACGGTTCTCATGTTAATTTTTCAGGTAAATTATTTAATTTTATTCCTTACGAATTAAATAAAGATACCGGTCGTATTGACTTTAATATGGTTGAAGATTTAGCCAAAAAACATAAACCGAAATTGATTACAGTTGGAGCATCAGCATATCCCAGGGATATTGACTATAAAACATTTAGAGAATTAGGTGATAAATACGGAGCTTTCATTTTTGCAGATATCGCACATCCCGCCGGACTTATAGCAAAAGGTTATTTATCAAATCCTTTACCTTATGCTCATGTTGTTTCTACGACAACTCATAAAACTTTGAGAGGTCCCAGGGGCGGAATGATTATGCTGGGTAAAGACGAAGAAAATCCATTTGGTGTTGTTGCTCCTAAATCAGGACGTGTAAAACGTATGGGCGAATTAATTGATTCTTGGGTTATGCCCGGTATGCAAGGTGGTCCTTTGATGCACGTAATTGCCGCAAAGGCTGTTGCTTTTGGCGAAGCATTGACTGATGATTATGATTTATATATTCAACAAGTAATAAAAAATGCTCAGACATTAGCAGATTATTTAGTATCTAAAGATTACAATTTAGTTAGTGGTGGTACTGATAATCATCTTATGCTTATTGATTTGACTAATAAAAATTTAACTGGCAAAGATGCCGAAATTGCATTGGACAAAGCCGGTATTACTTGCAATAAGAATACTGTTCCTTATGAAAAGAGATCTCCACTTGTAACTTCCGGTATAAGATTAGGCACACCTGCTATGACTACCAGAGGAATGAAAGAAAACGAAATGCTTCTTATCGGTTCAATGATTGATAAAGTTATTTCTAATTATGAAAATGACGATATTATTAATCAAGTTAAAAAAGATGTTTTGGAATTAACTTCTAAATTCCCTTTATATGCTGAAATAAAATAGTTTTTAAATATTGTAGTGGTCGAATACTGTTCGACCACTACATTAATTTACAATCCTAATTCAATTCCTATAATAAAATTTCGTTCTGCCGCTGGGAAAAACGCTTTTCCAATCCCGTTAGCGGCATACAAATTGTCAAGAATATTATTTACTTTTATTTGAATTTTCAAAGTTTGCAGAGACAATATATTTTCAAATGTATAAGATAAATCAGCATTCAGAACAAAATACGGGTCTAAAATATTATCATTGTAAACATTCCATTCTGCTTCCAATTGTTTCTGAATCTTTGCTGTTTTGATTAAATCTCCATAGTTATCGGTTCGGAATTCACCCACATATTTTCCTGTCAAAGAGCAATAAAAATTATCGTTTAAATAACTTAGTTTTATGCCTCCCATAATATCAGGAAAGCCTGCAATAGGATTGCCATTCAAAGAAACCGTATCGGAATTCAATGTAACAAAATTAAAATCTACTATTCTATTCCTGCTTATTGTAGTATTCGCAGATAAAATTATTTTACTTGTATTATGTTTATATAATAGAGCCGAAGCCTGTAATTCCAGTCCTATGTGTCGAGTTCTCGGCACATTGCCGTCAACAGGTCGTCCCCATACATCTACAATTCCTGTGCTGACCAATTCATCGAAATATTCCATCAAATAAAAATTAGCATTAAAATTATAATTTTCTTTTTTAACATTCCAACCTAATTCAAAATCCAGCATTGACTCAGGCTTTACCAATGGTTTAGTAAAATCGTATCCGATAGTTCCATTAATAGAATCCTTTACAAACATAGGTGATTCTCCATAATAAGCACCCTCGGCACTATATAGATTCTTCATACGAGGTTCCCGTGAAGTATAAGCCAGCAAAGCATATAAATTCATATTATCATCTAAAAGATAATTAAATCCTAATCGAGGATTAAAGAATAGATAATTAATATTAAACAATTCACCACCGGCTTGACCGACAGTTTTGCCTTCAATTGTTGTATAAGTTGAAAACTCATTTCCTCTTTTGATATTTGATAAAGCATAAGTTTGATTTACAATCTGCCCTTCAAGATTTAGGCTTAATTTATTTGTAAGATTATAGTGTTCACTTGCAAATAATGAGAAAATATTTCTTATACCGTCATAAGAATAAAATTTGTAGTCGGGGTCGAATTTTTCAGGTAAAAGTTCCGAGAAGATAATATTGCCGAAATGCTCGGAACGATGAATCCTAATTTCAGCACCTACTGATAATTCTCCCGAATTATGTTTCCATAACAAACGAGGTATCCACCCACCTTGCTTGTTGCTAACCGTAGCACGCAATAATGAGTTTTTAAAAGTTTCATTATTTGAGGAAAAAGTATAGTCTTTTTGCACCCAATCTTTTAAAGTTGCATCAGCCCAAGAGCCATCGTAATCATAATACCCGTAACCTGTATAAAAGAATAGCGAAGAATGAAAAATCAAGCTATCACTAATATTCCAATCATTTAATAATTCGTAATGCGGTTGTGAGAACTCCTCGCTCTCTTGTTTCCTGCGGTCAACAAAATAAGATACATTACCGGAAGAATCATATTCCCAATAAGAGGGATTTAATCGACGCAATTCCACATTTTCAATATAAGACTTTGGAAGTCCTGTATATCCCAAACCGTCTTGCAAAGGACCACCGAAGATATTAATTTGAGTAGTGAAATTCTTGTCAAATCTTGCGGCACTCAAAAAATAGCTATTGAGTTTAGTCCACATTCTATTTCTATACCCATTAGAATTAATTCTCGACAGACGACCGTAAAAAGCATAATTTTTCACCATACCTGATGAAATTTCAAAAGATTGTTTGCTCATAGTTTGCTGGAAATTTTCGTTATTTGATGCAAACTTTTGGAAACCTATACCCGAAAATAATTTAATACCTCTTTTATTAGCAAAATTCGATGTAACGAGATTAATACTGCCTCCAATTGATGCCGCACCGTAATTGACAATTCCTGCTCCTCTTTGCACCTGCAAATTACCCGTGTTTGAAGCGATGTCGGGCATATCAATCCAATAAACATTATGGTCTTCGGGGTCATTTTGCGGTATTCCATTAACAAAAACAGAAATTCTGTGTTGGTCAAATCCTCTCAAAGTCAAATAAGAATAACCTATATTGTTTCCACTTTCAGAATAAGAAATAATTGATGGTAATTCCGTTAGCAATTCAGGAACATCTCGCATAATATAACTTTGCTTAATATCTTTTTGCGTTAATTCGGAAAAAGGCACGGGGGTTTTACCCAATATAGCTCTATCTGCTGTAACAGTAACATTTGGTGTTTTGTAGTCAGACAAACTATCCTTTTCAATTTCATTAGCAAAAAGATTTACTTTGATAAACATTAGTAGAAAAACCATTGCTAACACAATTTCAAAATTGTGCCTATTACTTATGAAAAAATATTTCATAGCTACTCCTTGGAATAAATTAAACAAAAAACTTATTTCCATCAGAGTGCTTAATTGGAGAAAATACTTATTAAATGATAACTGGGTTATTTCTTCATTTTCCTACGTCGGTATTATCCGAATCAGGTTCAAAGAGTATAGTCTCAGCCTCGCAATATTTTCCCCTGAGTTTAAAACTCAGCGAAGCACCTCTAACGACATTACAAAATTAATCAAATTTAAGTTCAGAAAAAAAGAATTACTGTTGGTATTTGAAAATAAATATTCATTATTTTATCGAACAAAGAGTTAGATTACACTTTTTTGGAGATAAATTTATATATATATTACACTTTATTGGAGATAAATTATTATATTTGTAACGTTTTTATGGAGTATTTTTATATACTATTATACATTATTGTGGAGATTGTCATTGAAACGAATTTTATACAAAGATTTAATTAGCTGGAAAAATAGTAAAAAGAGAAAGCCTCTCTTACTTCAAGGAGCCAGACAGGTAGGCAAAACATATCTCATTAGAGAATTTGCAAAAAACGAATATGCTGATAATATCTATCTAAATTTTGAACAATATCCGGAACTCAAATTAATATTTGCCGAAGGATTAGACCCTAACAAAATCATTGAAAATATTAGTCTTTATATCGGAAGAGCTATTAGCAAAGAAAAGACATTGATAATCTTTGATGAAATTCAAATTATTCCGGAAGCTATTACGAGTTTAAAATATTTTTATGAACAAAATCCGGAGTACCATATTATCGCCGCAGGTTCACTTTTAGGTGTCAGCGTCGGAAAACACAGCAGTTTTCCTGTCGGCAAAGTGAATTTTATGACAATGTATCCTATGACTTTTTATGAGTATCTGATTGCTTTTGGCGAAGAACTTTTAGCAGAGAAATTAGAAAATACAAAAAGCATTAATCCTATTCCTGAAATTTTACACGATAAATTATTAACTCATTTGAAAAAGTATCTTTATTTAGGGGGTATGCCTGAAGTATTGCAAGATTATTTAGACAACAGAAATATTGTATCAGTTCGTAATATTCAAAACGATATATTAGAAGCATACAAAAGGGATTTCTCGAAATATACCGATAAAACACAAGCAATAAAAACTTCTGAACTATGGAGATCAATACCTTATCAGTTGGCAAAAGAAAACAAAAAATTCAAGTTTAATGAAGTCAGGAAAAATGCAAGAGCTTCAACTTTTGAACAAACTATTGAATGGTTAAATAGTGCTGGTTTGATCAATGTCGTTTATAATTTAAAAACAGCTAAAATCCCTCTATCCGGATATGCAGATTATTCTAAATTTAAAATTTACCTTCTTGATACAGGATTACTTGGAGCTATGCTGAACATTTCTTCTGATATTATCCTTCAACCGACAGATCTTTTCAAAGAATACAACGGTGCTTTCATTGAAAATTTTGTTGCTTCAGAATTAACGGTTCTTAATAAAAACTATCGGTTTTATTGGACTTCAAACAGTGATGCAGAAGTCGATTTTGTAATTCAAATTGAAAATAAAATTATCCCAATTGAAGTAAAAAGCGGAACAAGTAGAAATATTAAAAGTTTAAGAAGTTATGCAAATAAATTCAGCCCTCGCTTGATTTGTAGAACTTCACCAAGAAATTTTATTCAAGACAAAGATTTTATCAACATACCTCTTTACTCGGTTTTTGCCTTGCAGAAAATTGTAAAAAGAATGATAATTTGATTATCAATTATTATGCGAATTCAGTTCTTTGCAATTACTTTGAATAATATAAGCACAATATAATTAAAAGAATTAACGAATTTCACTTGCGGAGAAGGGGGGATTCGAACCCCCGGTAGAGCCTATAACCCTACGTCGGTTTAGCAAACCGGTGCATTCAGCCACTCTGCCACCTCTCCAAATAATCTGTGTTGTGAGTGTTTATCCTACGTCCCGAAGCAAGTTCGGGATGCATTCAGCCACTCTGCCACCTCTCCAAAAAAACCGTGTTGCGAGTGCTTGCCCTACGTCCCGAAGCAAGTTCGGGATGCATTCAGCCACTCTGCCACCTCTCCAAA
>CAZVPQ010000160.1:0-5853 GCA_964628675.1 uncultured Hyphomicrobiales bacterium
AGAAGTTTATTGAAACCAAATAAACTCGCTTCTCAATAAAACCATAGTATTTAACATTATTAATAACCCACATCTTTTATATAAAAATGCATAAAATATTTTTAATAATAAAAAAAAATTTGTATATTCAATAAAATAAAATAAAAATATTTATTGGAGGTTTTATGAAAAGATATATACTTTATTTATTCTTATTTATTTTTATTCTTAGTTGCGCTCCCGAAAAAAATGAAATGGCTGATTTAGACAAGGAAAAAGCCGCCATTGTTCAAGTTATGAAGGACTATAATAAAGCCTCTGAGGATAAGAATTTTTATGCAATGGTTAATACATTAGCAAGTGAAGTTATTTTCTTTGGTACTGATTCTTCAGAAATAATCAAAACTTTTCCCGAATTCAAAAAACAAATGCTTAATCAATGGAAAACTTTTGATAAAATGAAATATGGCAAAATGGCTGATATATCAATCCAAATGGACCCAAATGCTAAATTAGCTTCGATTATTTTTGGAGTGCCTCTGGAAATTACAATTGGTGTTCATAAAGCTAAATTGTTTTTACGGATTGCGAGGACATTGAAAAAAGAAAAAGACAAATGGGTTATTGTTAGTGGTATTGTTGGTAATGCTGATCCAAAACAAGGAGTAAAATTACAAGAATTACTAAATGAGAGAGCAAATCCACAAGTTACAGCCGATTCAACTAATGAATAAATAAGCCCAAAATTGTAAAATTTATTAAACCTGTCTATAACGACAGGTTTTTTTTATTAATTTGTAATTTTAATTGAGAATAATTTAAATAAATATTTTGGAGTTTATTATGAATGATATATTAAAATACTTGGATGAAAACAGAGAAAGACATTTGAATGAATTATTTGACTTTTTGAAAATACCGAGTATAAGTAGCGATAGATTATATAATGATGATATGAAAAAATGTTCTAATTGGTTATTAGATCAATTCAAAACTATGGGTATTGACACTGCAAGAATAATTGAAACAGACGGTCATCCTATTGTATATGCCGATTGGTTGAAAGCAGGAAAAAATAAACCAACGATTTTAATATACGGGCATTATGATGTTCAGCCTGTTGATCCTATTGAATTATGGGATACCCCACCTTTTGAACCGACTATTAAAAATGGAAAAATTTATGGACGAGGTACAGCTGACGACAAAGGTCAAGTTTTTACACATCTTAAATCTGTTGAAGCATATTTAAAAATTAAAGGCGAGCTGCCTTGTAATGTTAAATTTTTGATTGAAGGTGAAGAGGAAGCCGGCAGCAGCCATTTGGAACAGTTCATTATGGATAATTTAGATTTATTACAGTGTGATTCTTCTTTAATATCTGATACGGAATGGTTTGCTGAAGGTATGCCTACTATTACTTATGGATTGCGTGGAATTAGTTTCGTGGAAATAACATTGACAGGTCCCAATCGTGATTTGCACTCCGGAACTTTTGGCGGCGCTATAGACAATCCAATCAATGTTTTGGCTTGGATGATTGCACAGCTAAAAGATAGTTACGGCAGAATTACAATTCCCGGATTTTACGATGATGTTTTGGAGCTTACTCAAGAAGAAAAAGATGCGTTCAAAGTACTTCCTTTTGATGAAAAAGCTTATTGCGATGATTTGGGTATTGGAGCTGTAAACGGGGAAATAGGGTTTACTACTTTGGAGAGAGCTTGGGCTAGACCCTCACTCGATTTAAATGGTATTGTTGGTGGTTATACAGCAGAAGGAGCAAAAACAATAATCCCATCAAAAGCGAGTGCAAAAATATCAATGAGAATAGTGCCTAATCAAAAAGCAGATGATATTACTAAAAAAATTGAAAATTATCTCAAAGTGTTAACTCCTCCGACAATGAAATTGGAATTCAAAGCTTTGCACGGTGGTAATCCTGTTTTAGTTCCTATTGATAGCCTTGAGATAAAAGCCGCAGTTAAATCATTTAATTTGGCTTATAATGCCGAGACCGTGTTTATGCGTGATGGAGGCTCTATTCCTATTACAGAAATATTCCAAAATGTCTTAAAAGCGGCACCGGTACTAATGGGTATTAGCCTGCCTTCGGACAATATTCATTCACCAAATGAAAGTTTTTCTGTCGAGAATTATTATGGAGGCATTAGAGCCAGTGCAATTTATCTTAATGAAATCAGTAAAATGAAAAAATAATTTTATTATAGGATTTCAAATATTAAATAATTTTTGCTGTCAATTGAGTTTATTGTAATTTATTCGTTAAGTAATTTCTTAAAAATAAATTTTTATTGACTTTTTTCATATTTTTGCAAAAAATTATAAGTTAGAATAGAATAAACAAATGATTAATATTTCAAATTTGTCTATACAGTTTGGTGGGAAATTTTTATTTGATAATGTTTCGTTCACGATTAAACCTAACGATAGAATTGGTTTAATCGGTCGAAACGGATCAGGTAAATCCACTATACTGAAAATAATTTATGGTTTGCAAGAATCTGAAAACGGCACTGTAAGCAAACCAAATGATTATACAATGGGATATTTGCCGCAGGAATGCGTAATAGAATCTAATAGAACCGTATTTGATGAAGCGGCTGAATCTTTATCCGAAATCAAAGAATTGGAATTGAAAATTCAAGAATTAACTGATGAAATATCCGAAAGAAATGACTATGACAGCAAATCATATATAAAATTGCTACATAATTTAAGTGATTCTAATGATAGATATAATTATTTGGGCGGGCATTCAATTGAAGCTGAAGTTGAAAAAGTTTTGAAAGGTTTGGGATTTACTCAGAATGATTTCAAAAGAAACGTTGCTGAATTTAGTGGTGGTTGGCAAATGAGGATTGAATTAACTAAAATTTTATTAGTTAAACCCAATTGCATTTTACTTGATGAGCCGACTAATCATCTTGATATTGAATCTATTCAGTGGCTCGAGAATTTTTTAAAAAACTATAAAGGTTCTATTGTTGTTGTTTCTCACGATAGAGCATTCCTTAATGCTATTAGCAATCGAACAATCGAATTATCATTAGGCAAGATTTATGATTTTAATTTGCCTTATTCTAAATTTATTGTTCAAAGAGAACAAATCAAAGAACAACAACAAAAGACTTATGATAATCAACAACGTCAGATAGCTCAAACTGAAAGGTTTATTGAAAGATTCCGTTCAAAAGCTACTTTGGCTACAAGGGTTCAGTCGAGAATTAAAATGTTGGAAAAAGTTGATAGGGTAGAAGTTGAAATAGAAGATCATTCTGTAATCAATTTTAAGTTTCCTGATGCTCCGCGTTCCGGTAAAATCGTAGTTGATATAAAAAATCTTGATAAAAGTTTTGGTAACAATAGAGTTTTAAACAGTATCAATTTTAATTTGGAAAGAGGCGAAAGGGTTGCTTATGTTGGCAAAAATGGTGAAGGCAAAACAACATTGGCAAAAATTATTGCCGGTGAAGCAAGCTATGAAGGCGTAATGAATATAGGGAGCAATGTTAAAATTGGATATTATGCTCAGCAACAAGCTGAAATGTTGGATAGTCAAGCAACGGTTTTTGATATTATCGAAAGAGCGGCAACCGGCGATATGAGGTCACAAATCAGAAATTTACTCGGTGCTTTTTTATTCAGCGGTGATTCCATTTATAAAAAAGTTAAAGTATTATCAGGTGGCGAAAAATCGCGTTTAGCCATTGCCCGATTATTGTTGCAACCTGTTAATCTTTTGATTTTAGATGAACCTACTAATCATTTGGATATGTTAGCAAAAGATGTTTTGAAAAATGCATTAATCAATTATAAAGGAACTTTGATTATTGTTTCCCACGACAGAAGTTTTCTATCGGGATTGACTGAAAAAATATATTTTTTCAAAGAAAAAAAAGTAATAGAATATCCGGGAGATATAAATTATTTTATTGAGAAGCAGAGAATAGATAGCTTGCATGATTTAGAGAAGAACATTAATAATGATATTTATGCAGAAAAAGTTAATGGGAAATCTCAATCGCAACTCCATAGAGAAACAAAAAAGAATTATCAAAGAGAAAAGAGTAGAATCAAAAAATTAATTGATAAGTGTGAAAAAGAAATTGAAGACTATGAATTAACAAAATCTGAATATGAAAATGAATTTTCTAAACCCGGATTCTTTTCTAAACCTGAAGCCCAATCAATTCAAGAAAAATATGATAAAATTCTGGAATTATTGGAGCATAAAGAAGAGCAATGGGTTAGTTTGCAATCCGAATTAGATAATTTTTCAAAAGATAATGCCAAATTTAATAATTAATCTTTGATTTTTTTCATTAATTTTGCAAGGAAAGAATTTTGCCCGGATGGCGGAATTGGTAGACGCGCTACATTCAGGGTGTAGTCTCCGTACGGGGGTGGGAGTTCGAGTCTCCCTTCGGGCACAGTGAAATTTATCTGTCTAAATATTGGGAAATATTTTGATTAATCTGAAAATAAGAAATACATTGAAAAATGATAAGTGATTGAGTGTAATTTTTTCAAGAGCCAACAAATTGAAATACAAACCCGAAAATTCACTATTATTTCTTATTTTGCATTTCGGTAATATAAAGTATCAAAATAAGTTATAAACAAATGAATGCACCGGATAAAATTCTCGAACTTGTTGACAGGTTCAAATTCAATGAAAAGCAATACAAAAGTGGGAATTACAACGAAGCTCAGGTCAGACAGGAATTTATTAATCCGCTCTTTTCAGAGCTTGGTTGGGATGTTGATAATAAACAAGGCTATGCGGAAGCATATAAAGATGTAATCCATGAAGACAAAGTCAGAGTTGGTAGTGCTACTAAAGCTCCCGACTATTCATTCCGTATCGGTGGTGCAAGGAAATTCTTTCTCGAAGCTAAAAAACCTTCAGTTGATATAAAAGGAGATATACACCCTGCATTCCAACTTCGTAGATACGCTTGGTCTGCGAAACTACCGTTAAGTATTCTAACAGATTTTGAAGAGTTCGCAGTTTATGACTGCCGTATAAAACCAAATCAGAACGACAAAGCCTCAAATGCAAGGATAATGTATATTAATTATAAAGATTATCCTAATCAATGGGATGAATTAGTCTCGATATTTTCAAAAAATGCTATTCTAAAAGGTTCGTTTGATAAATATGCAGATTCTAATAAAAGAAAAAAAGGCACTGCAAGTGTTGATGATGCATTTCTAAACGAAATGGAAGACTGGCGGGAAATGCTTGCTCGTAATTTTGCACTTAGAAACAAGAACTTGTCAACGAGAGCTTTGAACGAAGTCGTGCAAAAAACTATTGACAGAATTATATTTCTTAGGATTTGCGAGGACAGAGGAATTGAAGATTACGGACAACTTCAAAAACTGCTTAACGCTAATGATGTTTATTCTCATTTACGGCAAATATTTCTTAGAGCAGATGATAAATATAATTCAGGACTATTCCATTTCAAGAGTGGAAAAGGCAGTGGAAATGCCGACAATTGGTCTTTGGAGCAATATGTTGATGATAAAGTGCTGAAAGATATGATCCGAAGGTTATACTATCCCGAAAGCCCTTATGAGTTCTCTGTGCTTCCTGCTGATATTCTCGGTCATGTTTACGAGAGATTTCTCGGTAAAGTAATTAGACTGACTGCCGGACATCAGGCAAAAGTTGAAGAGAAACCCGAAGTTCGTAAAGCCGGAGGTGTTTATTATACGCCGACTTATATTGTTGATTACATAGTCAAGAATACTGTTGGCAAGCTGCTTGGGGATGTTGATAGCAAGGAAGCATATGGGCTTGCCCATATGTCTCATGAAGGCAACGGGCTTGCCCATATGTCT
>CAZVPQ010000161.1:0-5804 GCA_964628675.1 uncultured Hyphomicrobiales bacterium
CTACGGGCGGTAGAATTGATCAGCCGACTATGGGTATTGTCGGCGATGCTTCCCGCCTCGGTTCTCAAAATAGAGAGTGGATATTTAGCGACCCGCAACTTATCGCTACTGTTCAAATGGCTTCTGCAAACCAAAATCAATCTCTCGTAAAAGAATTAAGACAAGTCAAATCTTTGCTTGCCTCCCAATCCCTTGAAACCGAACTCAAAGGCGATACCATAGCAATCGCTCTCCGCCGCAATAACTATAAAACTTCCGCTCGCTCCAGATAATAAAAAAGCACCCCGCAGGGTGCTTAAAATATGTATTCAACAATCATTTCGGAAGCAATGGGGCTTGCCCTATTGTTTTAATTATAAAACGAGGCTTCTTCATAACGATTTCAATATGGGTCTTCGTCTTCGTCTTTCAAATCATCTGATAAACAACCGAGCATAGCGTAATCATAAGCGTCTGCATTATCCTTGACATCATATCCTATCAAAGCATAAAGTTCTTCGTCCTCTTTGAAAGTTAATTTTCCTGACGTTGCTAATCCGAATATTTCACCTATAAAAAACCATTTGGTTTCTATCGGACAACCTGCAGCTACCGCCCTCGTAATACGATCTTTTATATCTCTATATTCCAGAGATTTTTTTTCTGATTTCTTCTTCATTTCCCAATTACTTTTTCCCAAATTTAACAATTTTATCATTAATTATAATCGTAATATATTTATTATTATTATTATTATTATTGTCATATCTGACGGCATTAAGAATACCTTTTAATAATTCGCTTTTCTGAAAGCCTTTCTTAAAGCAAATAAATTAAAAACTGCTTTTCAATTTTCCTTCTATCTCCCGCCACATCATCTGACAAGGAAAATTATTTTGATAAAAAGGTTCACCGATTATCACTGAATCAACCCCAAAAGGCATTAACTCTTCTAATTCCCATAATTGATTTGCAGAACTAACTCCATCAAATAAAGTTATTCTCATCTCAAATGTTTTCAAAATCTCTTTAAATTTATCAAGATTAATCGAATTAATTTCCATTCCATTTACTTGATATACAATTCTTTGAAATCCAATTTGCTTTATATCTCTCAGATACTCTATCAAAGAAATAGATTGCCTATTAGAATTGACATAACAGACAACTCTTGACGGAGTATATTCCTTAATCAGCTCTTTGATTTCAACTCTCCGGGCTATTGCCAAATCATTAACAATAATCCTATAAATCCCATTGTCCAATAATTGTCTGCACTGATTTAGCGATTCGAACTCTGCTTTAACCTGAATAGGAATATCAAGTGATTTAGCTATTTCTTTTAGAACGATTAAGTTATTAACTATCGAATCAACAATATCAATATGAATTGTTTTGAAATTTTCTGTACGAATAAGTTTACAGAATTCAATTGGGTCATTTGATAATTGTTTATAATATGATTCCGTTCCTTCTTTTCCTTTGATTACAAGAAGGTTTCTTCCGTTTTCAAGCTTCAAAAAAGGTATAACTAATATCATAATTTACATCATAGCATATTTTAGAGAAACTTTAATTAACATTTCAGCAGTCAAACTATCGCTTTTTATCTCATCATAAGCTTTTCTGATTGATTTATCCGCAATAGCTCTTGAATATCCCAAGGTAGTTAATGCAGAAAGCGCTTCTTGTTTTAATAGATTATGCTCAATTCCAATTGAACTCGTGTCGAACTCACCCAATCTCGTAATTTTATCCTTCAACTCCAACAATAACCTTTCTGCAGTCTTTTTGCCAATACCGGGCAACTTTGTCAAAGCATTCAAATTACCTTGTAAAATATATTGTTGAAAATCAGCAACAGAAACAGAAGATAATATACCCAAAGCTATTTTAGGACCAACACCTGAAATTGAAATTAATATTTTAAATGCTTCTCTTTCGATTTTATCAATAAAACCATAGAGATTTAAAGAATCTTCCCGCGGAATTAAAAGAGTATGCAATAATACATCATTATTGATATCAGGCAATTGCTCAGATGTATTAACTGAAATAAAAGCTAAATATCCCACACCACCACAATCAATAATAGTTTGCGTAGAACTTTTGAACACTAATTTGCCTTTTAATTGAGCTATCATATTATTTTCTTTAATATCAATAAAAAAACGTGAGCAAGCAAAACTTGCCCACGCAAATTAAACATTACTTTTTAATTATCTTAATCGATTTAGAAATATTATTCATCATTATTCTTACTAAATAAATTCCCTCAGGCTGTGATTGAATATTGATAACAGTTTGATAATTCATATTATTTAGAACTTTATTAATGTGATAAATATCAGTTCCTAATAAATTACTTATAGTAATATCAACATTCTTAGCTTTATTGTTGGATATGCTCAAATGATAAACACCTTGACTTGGATTAGGATAAATACTAATCGTTCCCAAAGCAGTCGATATTTCTTTAACTCCAACAACAAAATTGAACTCGTCTGAAATGCTATTGCAAGAATTTGTGTCCGTTACTTCAACTATATATTTTCCCGATTCAAGGATTGTATAAGTTTTCTTAGTGGCATTCTTTATTTTTTTTCCATTCAAGTACCATTGATAAGATTTAATTTCGGCATTATCAATAACAGCCGTTAACACATTGCCTTCTTGTTCTATAAGAGGCTTTTT
Source organism: uncultured Hyphomicrobiales bacterium (assembly GCA_964628675.1). Lineage (GTDB taxonomy): Bacteria > Bacteroidota > Ignavibacteria > Kapaibacteriales > UBA2268 > CAZVPQ01. The sequence goes on from CAZVPQ010000161.1 coordinate 2,674, forward strand.
TGGTGCAGATAATTCAGATACGGTGAGTTCCTCTGATTTTCTAACACATCCGTTGTTATAAGTTCCTTCCACCCAATAAAAACCAGGTTGTGAAACATATATAGACCTTCCTGTTTTATTGTTAGACCAAAGATAATTTGAAAAACCAAGTGATGCTGTTAAACGGATACTATCTTGTGGGCAGATACCTTTGTTTGAAGTATTAATTTTAATATCAGGTACTGTTTTAACGATAATATGAATAGTTTCGGAATTAGCATGACAACCGGTATTATCAAATACCCTTACAGTATAATAACCTGATTCGGTAACCTTTATTATCCTAGTCTTTTCGCCATTCGACCATTCATAATTAGAAAAACCTTCTTCGGCTTCTAAAATTACAGTATCACCTTGGCAAATTTCATTATCACCATATTGAATAACTTTCGGTTGTTTAATATTGCAATCAATAAGACCCGTTTCCCAAACACCACGTCCATAAGTAGCGGCAACCAACTTGCGAGAAGCATAATGTATTTCCAATTCGTTGACAATAACATTAGGCAAACCATCACCATATCTTTCCCAATAGGCTGATTCATAATCAGAATAAAAAACTCCTAAATCAGTACCAATATATAATCTATCGGGAGAATCCTTTTGATAAATGATACAATTAACAGGAACATTTGCCAAGTTACCGGTTAAATTTTTAACTTCCCCGTCGTTAATCTCGATAACTTTTGAATCTGAATAATAACCACCGAACGAAAGCCATATTCTTTTAGGATTATTTGGGTCAACGCTGATATAAGTAATTGGTCTTGAAGCCGAATAAATATTTTGCCAACTAACGCCGGCATCATAACTCACATATATAATACCATAAGTAGCCGCATAAACTACATTGTGATCGCTCGGAGCTATAGCCATAGATTGCAAATTATGTCCATTAAAATTTGAAACTTTTTTCCAAGATTTACTAATACCATAATTTGTAGATTTCCAAACATTTTGAAATCCAATATACATAACATTACTTTGAGCGGAATCTATGATAAAAGGAGTAACCCAAGCACCGCTTTCCTGAACCTCATCAGCATCTATACACTTTTTGAAAGACGTTCCACCATTAGTTGACCTATGCAATGAACCATAATAATAAGTAGCATACATCATTTTGGAATCATCGGGGTTAATTGCCGCTTCCATTCCGTCTCCGGCTTGAACGTGAAACCAACCATTTGCATTTTTCATACTTGTACCATTATCTTGGCAACCGACTATCAATTCATTTTCATCAGTTGAAGACAAACCAATTCTATACAATTGGGTAATAGACATACCATTTGTTAATTCTTCCCATGTAGCTCCATAATCCGAAGACCTATACAAACCACCGTCATTTGCAGAATACAATAAATTTGTTTTAGGTTGAAATTCAAGATCGTGAATATCTGCATGTAAAAGAAACTTATTATACCAACCTGAGTAATGAGTTAAAATTTCAAAACTTGTTCCACCATTATTACTTTTCCAAACATTTATACCACCAACGTAAATATTATCTTCTGAATTAGGATTTACAGCCAAACATAAATCATAACTGCCTTGACCGACTAGTGCATCATTATTAACACCTTTGAACCTTCCTAAAATATTTGGTGCGATTGTATAATCCAAGTAAGTATCCCAAGTAGCGCCGTCATCTTCTGAAATCAAAAATGAATGAAAACTCGAATAATTTCTTCTTGCAGATATAGCCCATACTTTATGAGGATTGCTTGGTGAAACCGTAATATTTGCCCTAATACAGTCAGTCAGAGTATGAACTTTTGACCAACTATTTCCTGAATCCGTTGAATGGTAAAAATCAACTTTGCCGGAATATGACAAAGAAGTTGCATTTATTATTTCAGGATTATTTGGCATAAATTCCATATCTTTTATACTCACTCCCTGTAATTTTTTATCCCATGTATTGCCTCCGTCTTTGGATATATAAATACCTTTACTCGTTGCAACATACACAATATTATAATCATCAGGGTGAACCAAAACACGACTAGTAACAAATCTGTCTTCCAATACAGAACTCAAAGAAGTCGTATCCCAAGTTTCACCTCCATAATATGTTTTAATTAATCCAACGCTATAATATGCTCCGGCTGTTCCATAAGTCCCATCATCATCTCCCGTAGAAACATAGACTACATTAGGGTCTTTAGGTGATATTGCTATATCGGATATTCCCAACGATAAAAAATTAGTAAATGGAAACGTCTTCCAAGAACTACCACCATCAGTTGATTTCCAAACTCCTCCTGTTGCAGAACCGGCCCAAATAACATTGACATTTTTAGGATCAAATCTAACCACATTAACTCTACCTAAGCCTTGTTGTCTTGAATTGGTAATTTCTTCAGGAGTATTAATCGGTCCCAACAAACTCCACTCTTGCGACTGCATACCATCATTTTTAGTTCTTTGGTTTTTTGAATCTTTCAAGTAGTTTCTTAAAATAACTGAACCATTAGGAAAAGTTCCATCGGGCATAGTACGAGTTTCCCAAAAATGCTCCCAACGTTTATATTGCTTCCACCCTGCCGGTTTATCAATAGCTTGGACGTCCCAATGTTTTTGATAAGCCTCTTTTATCTCATTAAAAGTAGGATTTTGTTTCTCTGACAACTTCAATAAAGGCGAATTATCAGGAAAATAGCTCTGCGAAAACAAAAAAGAAATATTTATTAATAGAAATGTTGTTAAAAAAGTTAATTTTCTTATACTCATAAAATCATTCCAAATTTGTTAATTATACAAAAATAATTCTTTCAAAGTTAAAGTATTTATGATTAATTTATTGTAATAGATATTACTACATAGAGAATTTTTTTCATAATATTGTTAAATATTTTATTAAAAGGGTCTCTATCACAAAAACATCAGATAACTTTCAGAGTAGCTCTACCACTTCACTCAGGGTTACCGTTCTTGTCAAGTCGAGCGTTGTCGATATATGTAGCCAATTTAAAATCAATTTTCCATATCTTAATTTTAAAAAAAAATTCTAATAAAGTAACCCTGAGCGTAGTCGAATGGCTTTTTTATCTTGTCATTCTGAACGAAGTGAAGAATCTCCTTTTCAG
>CAZVPQ010000162.1:0-3027 GCA_964628675.1 uncultured Hyphomicrobiales bacterium
TCTTTCATTACCAATTGTACCATATTCTTTCCTCTTTCTCCGGAAGCAACCGGGTTTTGTTTACCGGAAGCAACGGGGCTTGCCCTGTTGTTTTGTTACCCTGTTGTTCTATTATTCTTCTCATCTTAAATTCTTAATTACTAATTAGCTTTAAGCTTACTTCCGGCAAATCCTCCAAATCATCAACATAACTCAAAGGAAAATCACCGGCTTCAGTAACAACTTCAATATAATTTCCCCATGCTGTACCATCATATAAAGCGATGTATTTCTTATTCGCATTCCAAAATTCCTCTAAAAATGTTACCTTTGTATCGTCAAGCTCATCAGCAGACACAACCGGACTATAAATTGTAGAAGTATTCAATAAATGCGAATAAACTCTTCCGGATAAGGTCTTGCCGGCATCCCTTTCATTGCTTACGATTGGGCGAGGGAACTCAACACATTCAAACGCATATTGATTTGTCGCCAAATCATCATAAGCTACTCCCTCAAGCTCCGTATCGCTAATTCTTAATGCTATTCTACTCATTATTCATTCCTTTTGTTTATGGAAGCAACGGGGCTTGCCCTGTTGCTCTTCTTACCCTTTTGTTCTATTATTCTTCTTTTCTCAAATTCTTAAATTCTCAAATTATTAATTATTTACGGTGGTGGTAAAACCCCCGATTCAAATGCAAATTCCCGTATATTCAAAATAAAACTATTCGCAGTCTCAACCGCTCCAAGCCATATAATCATATCTTCGGTATATGTTGGTGTATCCAATATAGTCTCGCCTATATTACTCCCCGAATCGTTCGTTCTCGCAAATACCTGCCCACTCAAATTCGCAAAACTATAATTCGCATTCTGTACCCTCCCGGATAATTGCACATCTATATAATCGCCTCCGGTACCGTCTTTTAACGCAATACCTATTGTTGTACCCAAATAATCACTCAAACTCTTGCTTTTAGCTATCTCACCCGTATTCAATAATCTTACTGCGTCTCCGGATATTATCGTCTCGCCTGATGCTATTTTGTAAGTTTTAATTTGCTCTGATGTTTCTATGGCACTCTCCGGATTCGACGAAAGCAAACCTAAAGTTGCCTCGTCTCCATCCCAAGTCCCGTATGCAAATCTTGATAAATTGTGCAACTTTAATTTTGTTTCCGGTTTCTGCAAATTTATCTCAATACCAACAACAACATAATCCCTTGTAACATTCTCACTAATCCAATTCGTTCCGTCATATCTTCTTACCGCTTCGCTAAGCTTAATCTTTGAACCTAATTTTATATTTCTCCAACTCGCTCCGCTTCCGTCAGTTGCTTTTGAAAATCCGTTCCAGCTCGGCACTGTCAAACTATATTCCGTCTCATAATAAAATTTGTCATATCCGAATATCTTATTGTTATATTCGCTTAATGTGTCATAATCTTTATTAACACCATCTATTTTCGTGTAAACCCTCGATGCAAATCTATATACTGGTGTCGTCCCTAATATGTCTATTTGAGATTGTTTCCAGCTCGATAAATTGATATAAATACCTGTATGTAAAAATTCTCTCGCCCAGTTTTGTATCTTATCGCCACAAGGGAAATTCCCCGATTCAATAAAATTTTCATCAACCCACCCGAAATTGCCCATAATGCCGCAATAATTTAATGGCGCTTTATACAAATTGTTGCCGATCAATATTTCTTTAAGCCATGTTGGCGAAATTGACAATAATAATCTTTTTTCCTTTAATCCTTTTTTGTCTGCATATCTCAAATCCTCTTTCAGTTTTGTATATTTCTCCGATGCAATAGGATTTATTGTTCCATATCTATTTATTACCGAATCGTATTCATCCGTTGCATAACAATTAGCCACACCGTAATATCCATTATTCTCGTTTTTGTTTAGAGTCGTCGAATTTGTATCTAATTCCGCCTTATTGCTACAAACAATGTGAGTGAAATCATTCTCTACTATGTTTGCTCTTGATTTGAATTCTAAATTTATTTTCAAATTCGCATCATAATTAGCAAATAAATACAATCCAAAAGCTCTTGCGATTTCAAATAACAAACTTGCTATATTATCTTGCGATATAAATGAATAATTATGCTCATTCGCTGATTGTTCAGCTTGATAATATTTTAATACATAATCCCCATTTGAATTCTGGGTTTTTTCATAACTTATCTCCGGGGCTATCATTTTCCTGTGAATAAATACAGCACTCCACCCATTCCCCGAATCCGTTGCGGAAAGTCTCAATTCTATTCTTTTTGTTCTTTCGGCATCCATAGATTCAATAGATCGCAAATCTTCTGAATTTAGATTATAATTAACCGGATTTGTTTGAATGCCTAAACTGCTTTCAATCAAATTCAAAGTAAAATTTGTATTAGTTATATCATGTATTATCGGTTCGGAATTTGATAAAAAATAATCAAGTATTTTATAAAGATTGCCTAAATAAGCATGGTAAACATTGATTTTCATAGTATCTTCTGTTGAACCGGCAATCTTATTCTCAAAATAAGGCTGTAATAATGCATATGTCAAAGTTCCGTCACCATAAAGCGGTCCGCAAGCCCTCGTATATAAATCGTCGGTGAATGTGCCGTCAGGCTTCTCTATTCCTTTGCCGTCAGTCCATAACTTCACCTTCTCCAATATACTCACATCAAAACTATATGCCGTAAATTTATAATCTCTCTTGGGATTAACTGCATCATTATATTGTACATCGTCCCATATCTTATCCTCTGCAGTAATTTTATCATTGATTTTTCCAAGAAAAAGCTGATTTTCCAAAATGGCACTATCTCCGAAATATACAGCACAATATCTGTTGACTTTTATATCTGCCACATCTAAACAAAAATACATCGCCTTTTCGTCGTCGTCATTCCTGCATGCTAAATGATTAATCGAAAAAGGCAACTCGTCTATCGCAAAGCTTCCTTCATCTGTATTCAAATCCTTCTTCACCGATTCCAACATAAAAACATCCGTCTCTGTACCCGTATCGGTAAAAAG
>CAZVPQ010000162.1:3127-5101 GCA_964628675.1 uncultured Hyphomicrobiales bacterium
TCTTCACCGATTCCAACATAAAAACATCCGTCTCTGTACCCGTATCGGTAAAAAGTTCCTCGTAACTATCTGAAACGGCGAACAATATAGTTTGCTCGCCGAATCCGTATTCATTAATCGTATGTCTTTGCCAAAATCTCATTTCTCTTCTCTTTTTAAATAATTCAAGAAAGCAATATTTCTTGCGGATGCAATGGGGCTTGCGGAAGCAATGGGGCTTGCCCCATTGCTATTACAAATCCTCAAATATTAAGAATACGTATAACTTGCATCCGCCTTGATTACGACATCCCCCGAAATCAAAGTATCACCATCGTTATCTAACGCTGCCAACGGAGGAGGCGTAAAGCTTACTCCCTTGTTTTTCCAAGCAATCGGCGTATAACTTGCCGCTTCAAGAGCAGTTGCAAGTATATCTGTCGCACCTAATTTGTTTGATTTTAACACAATTGTCATTTGCGAAGGACCGGTACCGAGTTTTTGCTCAATATCACTTGTAATTTTCGCAACAACATAAATATATCCGTCTGCTTTGCTCTGATTCTCACGACTGTCATAAGTAAATCCTGTTGGTAAAGTTACCAATAGGAATTCACCTCTATTCGTGTTCAAATCTTTCAACCAATCCGTCCAACTTACGATTGTAGTCGGCAGAGGCGCCTCATTTGTTACTAATGTAATCTCGGCTTTCCCTGTTGCATCAGCTCCGCTTCCGGCAGGAGTTATATCGTCTTCGGTTTCACCGTCTAAAACAAGATTGAATTTCGGAAATCTGAATATCGCTCCGTCTCCTCTCGTAATATCTATATTGTCATTGCCGCCGCTTTGATTGTCGATAATTGGCAATTTAATCCCGCTACCGTCGGCAAGATTATCAAATTGCCATAACTCGCTTATCTCACCCGGGGTAGTTCCGCCGTCAGAACTCGGCGTAATTTTATGAATCCAACCGAATGGAGCCATACTAATTATGCTTCTTTTTGCTACTGTCTTAGCCATTTTATTTCTCCTCTATTATAAAAAAATATATTTAATTGCAATTTGTGCCTATTTTAGTACCAATATATTGTATATCCGCATATCCGCCCTGCAAACCGGAGGATGCGCCGTTCGATAATCCTACCCTATAATTTATCTTTCTGTCCGCACATAATATGTCATCAACATAAATAATAGCTGAACCTTGAACAGAATTGTTAAACCAATATGTCGGCGCCGGTCCGTCTGTGCCTGCGTTCCCACTCATATCTATCTTTTTGTATGCTTCTGCATTCGAGCTTATCTCAAGCGTTTGCGGATTAGCCGTTATCGCTCTTGTCGAACCGTCCGATTCTACTTCGTTTGTTTCAATATATATGTCAACTTTGTAATATCCTGTGAATTTCAAACCATCTGCTGCTATCGGTATTGTGCCTACTATCGGTCCTACCGGTTGCAACGGTACGGGATCTATTGCGTACCTGTTAAACCAACCGTATCGTCTTTCAAAAGCAACCAAAATAAATGCATCTTTTAATTTATTATATGAAAATTCCGCCTTCGTTACTTCTCTTATCTCTCCGTTGGTTCCGGTCATTATTTTTTTCAAATCACTCGTAGGCGGCGTATCCGGAGAATTATCTCGAATATTAAACCAACTGCCGTCTTGAGCCGTAATAATATATCTGTGTGTATCCAAAGCCTGCCAATCCGATATTGGCGGCAAACTCCCCATCATATTTATCGTACCCAAAGCCCGGGCTTTGTAATCATCATATCCGATTTTTACATCGGGACTATATGATTCCAAATATTGACTCGTGATATTGATTAGATCTTCTTCGGCTCTCGGATTTGTCGAATCGTAAGCTTGAGTTTCATCTGACCAAGGCATTGTACCGCCCGGAGCTTTTAATTTATCATTATCAATCACGATTGTGCTTCCGTCAACTTCAACCTTCAGTCCATCTGTCGATTTGCTTAAAGCTCCGGCAG
>CAZVPQ010000162.1:5201-5804 GCA_964628675.1 uncultured Hyphomicrobiales bacterium
AGTCTAATTTTGCCTGCAATTTGTCGTCTGCTATTTCAATTGACTGGTCGTCAACTTCAACCTTCAGTCCATCTGTCGATTTGCTTAAAGCTCCGGCAGAGTCTAATTTTGCCTGCAATTTGTCGTCTGCTATTTCAATTGACTGGTCGTCAACGTTTACTTCTAATTCGTTGTTTTCGTTAAAAGACAATCCGGCTGCGGCAATAGCATGATTAATCTCATTGCCTTCGACAAAACCCATTTTGTTGGGATCTATTTTGTTCCCGTTTATTAATGCCTTCAGTATAAACATTTTAATTCTCTTTATTAATTTACATTTCATAATTATTTAACCGCTCTTCCTACCAATATCCCCGCAACCAAGCTACCTAATATATACGCCGGTATCTTCCACCATTCATCCTTCTGTTTAACCATTTTAGTTATTTTAATCGTCTTATATTTCGCAGTATCCGGTTTCGGCTTTATCGTCAAATCAAATATATTATCCGGAAATTTGTAACTCGCATATATAGTGTCTCGCTTCAAAACTGTATCAACTTCAACCCTGAACGGCTTGGTCTTTATTATCGTATCTCTCAAATATACTATTCTCGGCTTGTA
>CAZVPQ010000163.1:0-5801 GCA_964628675.1 uncultured Hyphomicrobiales bacterium
AGGTCTATTGGCATTTCTGAATTCAAATGAAGAGCCATAATCATTTATAGCAAGACCTAAGTTTTTCCCATACCATTCTTTAATTTTCTGGCGGTCGTTAGTAATAAAAAATATCCCACCAATTCCTGTAACTTTGGGAGTAATGCTGTCGATGGCAGTTGTTTGTTTCTGTGAATAAATTTTATGCGTTACAAAATTGCAACTTGTAAATAAAATTAGAATTACTATAATATTTAGTAGTTTTTTCATATATCTCAACAATTTATTAAACAATAATTATGAAACAAAAATACAAAAAATAATTATATTTCATTTCGGCAAATAAAGCTATATGATTTCTAAATAGCAAACATTACGCTCAGTCCTAAAAATAAATCTATTTATTAATTATTTTTTCCGTATTTTTGTAAGTTTTTAAAAGTAAAGAATTTGATACCTTATATATCGGATTTTATAATAATCAATTAATCGGAAAGATGAATGAAAACATTTGAAGAAATCGGATTGGATTTTGAAATAAATAAAGCTATTAAGGATTTGGGATTTGAAAAACCTACACCTATACAATTACAGGTGATTCCTAACTTATTAACTTCGGACAGAGATTTAATCGCTTTGGCTCAGACCGGTACAGGTAAAACCGCGGCTTTCGGTTTGCCTTTGATACAAAAGATTGATACAAGCTCTAATAAAACTCAAGTGCTTGTGTTATGTCCGACCCGTGAACTTTGTATCCAAATTACAAAAGATATTACTGCATACTCAAAATATACCAAGGGGTTGAGAGTTAGTGCCGTTTACGGAGGGTCGAGTATTGATACACAAATTAGGGCATTAAAAAAAGGTGCTCAGATTGTTGTCGGTACTCCCGGCAGAGCTTTGGACCTTATTAAACGCAAAAGACTTATTGTTTCCGATATTCGCTGGTTGGTGATGGACGAAGCGGACGAAATGCTGACAATGGGATTCAAAGAAGATTTGGACGCTATTCTTGCAGGCACACCGGAAGATAAACAGAATTTACTTTTTTCCGCAACTATGCCTCAAGATATCCGCTCTATTACGAAAAAATATATGGAAAATCCAATTCAAATAACTGCCGGCAAAATGAATACAGGTGCCGAAAATGTAAAACACGAGTTTTATATGGTGCATGCTAATGATAGGTATGAAGCACTGAAAAGGATTGCCGATATTAACCCCGATATTTACGGTATTGTTTTTTGCCGTACTCGAGTGGAAACTAAGGAAATAGCAGATAAATTAATTCAAGACGGATATAATGCCGATGCTTTGCACGGTGATTTGTCGCAGTCTCAACGTGATGCAGTTATGAAACGTTTTCGCGAAAAACATTTGCAATTACTCGTTGCTACTGATGTAGCGGCTCGAGGACTTGATGTAAACGATTTGAGCCATATTATTAATTACAAACTTCCCGATGAGCAAGGGCTGTATATTCATCGTAGCGGTCGAACGGGTAGAGCAGGTAAAAGCGGAGTTTCAATATCTATTGTGCATTCAAGAGCAGGCAATAAAATTAAAAATCTTGAGAGATTAGTAGGGAAAAAATTTGAACAGAAAATGGTTCCCATAGGACGTGAAATTTGTGAAAAACGTTTATTCAATTTGATTGATAAATTGGAGCAAGTTGAAGTTGATGAAAAACAAATTCAACCTTTTCTACCTGATATTTTTGAGAAAATCAGTAATCTTGATAGAGATGACATTATAAAAAAATTCGTATGGGTAGAGTTCAACAGATTTCTTGAATACTATAAAAATTCTGCCGACCTTAATTTGAGATTCCAAAATGAAAATAGGGGTAGAGATAAGAATAAAGGGAATAATGGCAAGGAAAGAAGTAAAGATAAGAAGAGCAACAGCAGGAGAAGAGATACCGAGTTTTCGAGATTTTATATTAATCTTGGTTCGTCGCAGGATATTAGCGCCCAAAGACTTATGGGTATAATAAATGAGAAATTGCGTAGCCGGAGCATTCGGATTGGCAAGATTGAGATAATGAAAAAATTCTCTTTTGTTGAGATTGACAGTGAATACAAGGACAAAGTGCTGAAAGTGTTTGACGGTGCGAATTTCCACGGTGAAAATCTAATTGTTGAGTTGGTAAAAAAAGATAAAACCCGCACCGAACGTTGGAAGAAGGAAGGAAGTAGCAAAAAACGAAGCGGTAGGAAGAGAGATAGAAGAAAGAGGAAGTAAAGATTTCCTGCAAAGCAATTCTATTGTAGAAAACTTTGTTTTGAAAGAATCATAATATTTTTTTGATTAGTTTTTTGTTCTTTACACATTCTATCTTTATTATGCTTTCTGCCGTGAGTAAATCTTATGGCATCGTTAGTTCCACTTCCAATCATTTTGTTGAACTCAACTAAATGATTGGAAGTATTACAACCACTTTCTTACAGATATTTATGTCTTTGGCAACGACTTTCGACCTTAGGGGTTTCTTGTCATTATTAATTATTTGATCTTTTAGTAAATCAAAAACTCAATACGATTTTATATTATCTTGTTATATTCTAAGTCTTTTGTCCCTTATCCAAATATCTCTTTAAACTTAGCTTCCATATTTTTTTCTACTGTGCTATATTGACCGTCGGATTTGAATATTTTGTGAATCTGAGCAAGCAGTTCGTCTTTGTCTCGCTCGCGTTTGATGAATTTGTCTTTCAATGTTAGCATAATTTGTTTGTTTTCTTCATCAGTATTTTTGCGATAGAACTCCAAAACTTCATAAAATCTTTTAACCGATAAAATCTCGGTAATAATCCATTTTTCATCTTCTTGAATTAGTGTATCTGCAAATGATGCTTCAATCAAAATAAAAGCAATAAATTCGCCTTTGTTCCATTCATTAAAATTTTCTACCATAATCTTTTCCTTGTTGATTTACATTAATAAATAAATCTAAAATTAGGAAATATATAACAAATATACAAAATATATTTTATGTTCATATTTGTTGAAGAATCTTGCGTGCGTCGGGTATTTTCTCGCTTTTTGGATAGTTTCTTACAAATATTTTATATTCTCTTTTTGCTTCTTTGATATTGCCTAATTTATAGAAGGCTTCGGCAATGCTAAATTGTGCGTCATCGTTTTTATCCGTATTACCGTTTTGTAAAACTTTTCGGAAGTAGTCAATAGCTTTATCATATTGCTTTAAACCGTAATGCGACTCACCGAGGTAGAAATTACAGACAGTTATTTTAATAGGGTCTTTTGTTTTATTTATTAAATTGTTTAGTTTTTGTATCGCCGCTTGATAATTTTTACTGTTTATTATTGACTGTACATTCTTAATATCGTCTTTTGTTTTGTTTTTAGTTTCAATAGGTGTTAATTGTGAACTTTCTTTGTATTTTTTCGAGCTTCTTTTTTTTGGTTTTGTTTTTCTATTAGGCTTAAAACGGATAGGCGAAGGATTTGCAAATTTATCGTCAAAATTAATTTTTTCGATTTTTTGATTATCTTCATCTGATAAAATGATACCGTCTCCTTTTGGACTTGTATTATTATTCATCTTATTATTTTGCTGAGGAATATTTCTGATACTTTGTTGAGCAGGTGTCTGTTTTTGATTATTCTGATTGTCTAAGTTATCAATTTGTTGATTTATCTGATTTATAGAATTTTTAATAATCTCAATATCTTTTTGCATCTTCAAATTGCTTTCATATAACAATTTCATTTGTGTATTCAAAGTAGGAGTTTTTTTGATAGGGAGACCGTTATTATCCAAATTCGTATTGTTCAAGCCTGCTATTGCTTTGTTTTGCTTGGTTTGATTATTAGATTGAGCTTGGTCAATAGTATAATTTTTTTGATGATTATTCTGCTGTTTGTTATCTTTTTCATTAATCGGTTTGACAACATAATGTTTTTTTGAAGTCAAATAATTACTTGTAGGTCTTACGCTTCGCGGTGCGGCGCAAGAAAATAATAAGCCCGATGTAATAAAAATGGTGGATATTATTAAGCATTTGAATTTTATTCTATTATTATTTTTGACGAATTTTATCATTATTATCCATAATTATCAATATTTACAATAACTTAGATTATGCTAACATAAACTTTACTAATAAAATATCAATGTATGTGCCAAAAACAATTTTAGTAAAAAATGTGGAAAAGAAATTCTTTTTTTATATTTTTACTTTTTAAATTAATCAATTATTGTTTTAACGAAAATTATATGAATATTCTTGTAATAAATTGGCAGGATATTAAAAATCCTATGGGTGGTGGGGCGGAAGTCCACATGCACGAAATTTTTAAACGTATTGCGGCTAATGGTCATAATGTTACGATATTTGCGAGTATGTTTGACGGTGCTTCCCAAGAGGAAATGATTGACGGAATTCGGATTATTAGAGCAGGAAGCAGAAGCCTTTTTAATTTCACTGTAGCTAAATATTATAAGAAAGTTTTTAAGTATCAAAATTTTGATATCATCATTGATGATTTGAATAAGATTCCTTTTTATACTCCTTTGTATGTCAAAAAGCCCTTGTTGGCGATTAGTCATCATTTTTTCGGCAAAAGTATTTTTCGAGAAGCGAATTTTATCAGTGCATCTTATGTTTATTTTGCTGAGAAAATTGTAGATTATGTGTATAAAAATACGCCCTTTGCCGTTGTTTCGCAAAGTACATTAGATGAGTTTATTTCACGTGGTTTTAATCAGGACTTATTTTCAATAGTACCGAATGCTATAACGCAAGATCAATTCCCGATGACAGTAGGGAAGAAGTATGATAATCCAACGGTTACTTATTTCGGAAGATTGAAAAAGTATAAGAGTGTTGACCATTTAGTGAAAGCTTTTGCGATTGTAAATAAAGAAATACCAACAGCTAATTTACATTTTTTAGGCAAAGGTGATTTCCAGCCCTATCTTGAAAAATTAGTTAAGGAATTGCATTTGGAAGACAAAACAAAATTTTTTGGTTATATCAGCGAAGAAGACAAGATTAAATATTTAGGATTGGCTCATTGTGTTGTGAATACATCAATGAAAGAAGGGTGGGGGATAACCAATATTGAAGCTAATGCCTGTGGCACACCGGTTATTTCAGCAAATGTACCCGGTCTCAAGGATTCGGTAAAAGAAGGTGAGTCCGGTCTTTTATATGATTATGGTGATATTAATCAGTTGGCTGAAAAAATTATTTCTATTTTCAAAGATCGTGATTTATCGGAAAAATTAATATTAGGTGCAATAGCTTGGGCGAAACAATTTTCGTGGGACGAATCTGCAAAATTGATGATGCATAAAATTGAAAATGTGATGAAAATGTTTTGATGATTTAATGATTCTAACAAGACAATCATACTGTATTAATATAATAAGTTAGGTCTGAATTGTCTACCCATCTAATTCTTCCCCGTCATATCGAGCGTAGTCGAGATATGTCATTAATTTAAAATTTAAAATCAATTTTTAATTTTAAATTTCCATTGAATTCCGCAGCAATAGAATGTTTGTAGTAAGGATTGCTTTTTATATCGCATAGCGATTATATATTCGCCCTTCGACTACGCTTAGGATGATTCAATCGCAATGAACAAACATTTTTCAGTCATTCTGAGTAGAACGAAGAATCTCTTCTTTTAGCTTTTGTATTATGCTCGGTGCTGAAAAGGAGATTCTTCACTTCGTTCAGAATGACAAGATAAAAAAGCCCTTCGACTGCGCCCGAGTAGCTTATCAATCAAGCTGAAAAACCAAGTTTAATTAACTACTCGCTAAATCACGTGGCTATTTAACATTC
>CAZVPQ010000164.1:0-5789 GCA_964628675.1 uncultured Hyphomicrobiales bacterium
AATTACTATTAACTTATATATATTTTAAATACTTATTTTTTTATTCCTTTTCTAAAAGCATGTGGTCGCTGTGAGATTTGAACTCGCGACCTTCCGCGTGTGAGGCGGACGCTCTGGACCAGCTGAGCTAAGCGACCATAATTTCAAACAATTTACAATCTAACATGTTCTTTATACATACATCTATCTTGAACAAATTCTATACCATTCTCTTTAGCTAAATTTTCCGCTTCATAATTGATTATACCTTCCTGAAGCCAAATTAAATCTATATCACCTTTTTGATTATTTCGTTCCACAGCTTCTTGAACAACTCCGAGGGCATCTCCCGATGGACGGAAGACATTGAGAATTTCTATTTTGTCAGGGATATCCAACAATTTTGAATATGCTTTTTCACCTGCAATCTCATCTGCCACAGGATTTATCGGAATCACTTTATAGCCCTCAGCAATAAAATAAGTAGGTACGGAATTGGCGGCTTTTCTTGGATTAGTGGACATACCGTAAACAGCAATAGTGTTATATTTGTCAAAAATCTCTTTAAATGTCATAAAATACCTTGATATAAAAACAAACAATTAAGAGATTTGACGTTATTATACGGAAATTATTTATTAATGGATTTTAAAAAATCTCTTTTAATCTGAAGCATTTTAATTTAAGCCATTTTTTTGGAAGTAAATAATTTTATTTTTCTTAATTTTACTTTATGAAAATTCTTCACATATCAACTTCCGATTCCGGTGGTGCGGCAAATGCTGGCATAAGACTGCATCAGGGCTTGCTCAATGCAAGAATTGACTCTAAAGTCCTTGTATTCCTTAAAAAGAAAAATGTCGAAGGAGTTTATCAGTTTTATGAAAACAAGCACTCAAACTTTGTTTTAGATAAATATAGATTCTTTAAGTTTGCTTTTTATGAAGGTATTAATAGGCTTCATCTTTTAGGCAGAGACAAAAGTTTTGAGATTTTCACAAGTCCTGTATCCTTAATTGATATTATTAATCACCCTCTTGTCCAAGAAGCGGATATTATTCACTTACATTGGATAGCTTATTTCCTTGATTATCCCAGTTTTTTTAAAAAACTTAAAAATAAAAAAATTGTGTGGACTTTGCATGATATGAATCCATTTACAGGTGGGTGCCACCATGCAAGAGAGTGTACAAATTATAAAAAAGATTGCTCGAATTGTCCACAATTAAAAGGAAGTATTTCGCAAAATTATGCCAATAAAAATTTTAATATTAAAAAAAATGCACTGTCGGAAATCAATAGTATTAATATTGTTACTCCATCAAATTGGCTCTTGGAAAAGTCAAAATCAAGTTCATTATTCTCTAAATATCATCATAAACATATTTTTAATGGAATTAATACGGAGCAATTTAAACTATTAGACAACAATAAAGCAAAACGTGAATTAGGATTGCCTATTGACAAAACAAATTTCTTATTTGTCTCGGATTTGGTTGAAAACAAAGAAAAAGGATTTGATTTACTTTACAAAGCTATCAATCAAATTAACGCAGATAATTTTATATTATCCGTTGTTGGAAAAACAAAGCTGGATTTGAAAAATAAGAAAATCAATTATATTGGATATGTCAAAGGGTTAGATAAAATGAATTTGGTTTATTCCGCGGCTGATGCCTTTGTTATTCCTTCGCTTGAAGATAATTTGCCTAATACTGTTATTGAATCATTATTATGTGGAACTCCTGTAATTGGCTTTCCTACCGGCGGGATTCCTGAAATGATTATACATCAAGAGAATGGTTTGATAGTTGAAGATAAAAGCTCTGAAGCTTTAACATCGGCAATTTCGGATTTTTTATTGATGGAAAAGAATTTTGATAGAGAAGAAATCAGAAATAATGCTATTGAAAAATACTCATTGGATAATCAAGTTAAAAAATACATTGAGGTTTATAAAAACATACCCGGAATTTAAATATTCCATTTCAATAATAACTCAAAAATATTGCTAATGTTAACATTTTAAAATAATTTTTTCTTTACTTGAATTATTAGCTTGCAAGGATTGATTTTCTTAGTTAATTTTGAATTCTTTAATGTGAGATTTAGCATTCCTTATGCTAAATATTGAATTTGAATAAGAGTATAAGTTTATTGAAAATAAATGTTTTATTTTTTTAATTTTCGGAGTTATAATTATGTTTACTAAAATGAAAGATTTTCTTGCAGAAGAAATTCAAAAATTACATGACCAAAAGCTATACAAAGCAGAAAGAATTATCGAAAGCCCGCAGGGTGCCGAAATTAAAGTCGGCGGAAAAAAAGTATTAAACTTTTGTGCTAACAACTATCTTGGTTTGTCATCTCATCCCGATTTAATAAAAGCTTCACACGAAGAAATCGACAGTAGAGGTTACGGACTTTCATCCGTTAGATTTATTTGCGGTACTCAAGATATTCATAAAACTTTGGAAAGTAAAGTTAGCGAATTCTTAGGAACAGAAGACACTATTTTGTTTTCATCTTGTTTTGATGCAAACGCTGCTGTTTTTGAACCATTATTAGGACCGGAAGATGCAATTATAACAGATGCTTTAAATCATGCTTCAATTATTGACGGAATTAGATTATGCAAAGCACAACGTTGGATTTATAATCATGGCAATATGGCTGATACGGAAGAATTAGACCCCGCAACGGGTAAAACATTAAAAGGTTTGGAACGCTGTTTAAAAGAAGCAGACGCAAAAGGTGTCCGTTTCAAAATGATTGCTACTGACGGCTGTTTCTCTATGGACGGCGACATTGCAAAATTAGATGAAATATGCGATTTAGCTGACAAATATGATGCTCTTGTTATGGTTGATGATTCTCACTCAACAGGATTTATGGGTAAAACAGGTCGTGGAACTCATGAATATCGTGGAGTTATGGGTAGAGTAGATATTATTACTACAACTTTCGGTAAAGCTCTTGGTGGTGCATCAGGTGGTTGTATTTCAGGACGTAAAGAAATCGTCGATTGGATGAGAAATAAAGCTCGTCCGTATTTGTTCTCAAATACCGTTCCTCCGGGTACAGTTGGTGCTACAATTAAAGCATTGGATTTGCTTATGGAATCTACTGAACTTCGCGATAAACTTGAAGCTAATACTAAAAAATTCCGTAAGGAAATGACCGCAGCGGGTTTTGATATTATTCCCGGCGACCATCCTATCGTTGCTATTATGTTTGGTAAATATGACAATTGCTCTCAATTGGCTGTTGATTTTGCTAATAAGATGTTAGAAGAAGGCATTTATGTTATTGCTTTCTCATTCCCTGTAGTTCCAAGAGGAATGGATAGAATTAGAGTTCAATTATCAGCCGCACATTCAACTGAAAATGTTGACGCTGCTGTAGCGGCATTTACGAAAGTCGGAAAAGAATTAGGTATGATATAATATTATCTGATTTTTGATATAAAAAAAGCAGTTGCATTTTGTAACTGCTTTTTTATTTGTAATTCCTTTAATTCATACTTCTAAATTTATACTTTGGGTACTATATTTAAAAGAAAATATTTAACAGATTATTTATTCACCAACACTTTTATTGCCCGTTTTTCCGTACCGTGATTAATTAATATAAAATATATGCCGTTGGGAACGCCGGAGCAGTTCCAAGTCAATATACCGCTATAAGCAGACTGCTTGTTTATTGTTATATCTTTGCTATCGCCGACTTTGTTGCCGAAAATATCTATAATATCTATTTTGTCATTGTCAATATCAATACTCGTATCCCAATAAATCAAAGTGTTTACTATGTTTTTTGACGGTGTAGGATAGGGTGGGGATGAGTATAAGTAGTTACGTTTCTCTATTTGGTTATCAATTACGTCGGTTATACCAAAATCACTTAAAGGAGCTTTGACAACACCCATTGAAGTAGCCGCAAAAATCTCATCTCCAAAGATTAATAAATGTTCTAAATATTTTGAAAATAAACCACTATTAACATCCTTCCAGTTTTTACCATTATTTGTAGATAAAAACAATCCTGCTTTTTCTGTACTAATAAAAACATTATTGTCATAAGCTACAATACTTTTTATACTATAATCAGTTAATCCGTTATTTAATCGATTCCAAGTTTCACCCATATTTGTTGATAAAAAAATCCCTTTACTCTGTTTTTCTTGTGTATTTGAAGTTCCTACATAAATATTAGTCCCGTTTATTACAATACTTGAAATAATTACGTCGGTAAAACTTTTGCTACATGAAGTCCAATTCGCACCATAATCAGATGATTTAAAAATACCATTGTTGAAAGTCCCGGCGAATAAGTAATTATTGGAAATAGCCAAACAATGAATTTTATAATATTCCAACTCTTCACTCACTGAATTCCAGCTTTTTCCTTTATCCTCAGAGGAAAACAAACCTCCCCAAGTCCCTACTAAAACTTTTTGACCATCAATTGTAATACAATTAATAATCTTATTTTTAAGACCTGTTGAGTCATTTGCATATTCCCAATTTTTGCCCCGATCATTTGAGTACTTTAAACCACCTGGCATATATAAACCTGCATAAATATCACTATCCTTTACTGCAAGTCTGTAAATTGTGGTAAATTGTTGTTCATTACTTAGAACTTCCCATGTAAGACCTTTATTGCTTGATACATACATACCTTCTTTATAAGTTCCTGTATATAATTTTCCTCTATCTTTGGTTATTGCATAAATAACACCACCGCAAAGCCCCTTATTAAAAGGTTTCCATATTTTCCCATTATTAGTTGTCATATTTAAACCATGTAAAGTACCGGCAAAAGTTTTATTATTATAAGACTTAATTGAAAAAATATGTAAATTAGACATCCCACTAACTCTTAAATTCCATTTATGACCGTTGTCAGTAGAAAGAAATAATCCTCCTGATGTTCCAACAAAAATATTATTATCTTTAATATAAATGCAATTAACCCTTTTAGAAAACAAACCTTCATTAGATAAAATCCAATTATTACCTCCATCTGAAGAAATAAATATTCCATTATTTGTACCTGCAAAAATATATCTGTCTTTAATTGCAAAAGAGTTAATATTGCATCTGTCAATGCCACTTACCGTATCTAATATGGACTCCCATGATTTCCCATAATCGGAGGATATAAATATATTAGGTTTAGCCGTTTCAGGTTTCGGTATTGCTTCTTTGCCAAGATAAATTATATTACTATCAACTGCGATAGCAGTATAATTCATATAATTTGTTGAAATAATAGAATCATTAGGAATTTGCCAACTTTTTTCTTTTTCATTGAATAAGTATAATTTATATGGTGTTAAAGCATATATTTTATCACCGCTTTTTGCCATATTAATAATATAATAATCATTATTTTGAAAGCCTGTATTCACTAAATCCCAATTATTTCCATCGTCGTTTGATAAGTAAACCCCATTCCTTGAACCGACAAATAATGTATTTTTACTTTTAATAATACTATTAATGAGAGAAGAATTTATATTGCCATTATTATTTATTAATTTCCAGTTTTGACCAATATCGGTGGATAAAAAAATCCCTAATCCTGAAACAACATATATTTTATTTTCATCAATACATATAGATGGCACATAGCTTTTGCCTGACCCGTCTGTTAACTTCCATTGAGCATTTGAAATATAAAGGAATAAAAACAATATGCAGAAATAAATAATTACTTTTTTCATAAGATATTTCTCCCAATTATTTATTAAAACAAGAGATTAGTTAATAAAATTTTCTTATTAGTGACATTGCTTTATAGTA
>CAZVPQ010000165.1:0-5770 GCA_964628675.1 uncultured Hyphomicrobiales bacterium
TCCAACATTAAAATAAGAAATTTTTGTAGAATTTAAAATATTTTATCATAGGAGTTTATATGAATTCATTTTTACGAGTTAAAAATTTGGCGATATTACTTTTGACTATTAGTATTTTTCTTTTAAATCAAAATAATATTTTTGCAGTTGGTTCAATAATTCCAACAAATACCAATCAGAAAGATTTTTTAAAAGCATATAAATTAATTTTATATAAATCTTATGCTGATTACAGATTCACAAGCACAAAAATAGACAGTAGTTTATTTCCGAAATTTGGAGAATTCTCTGTTTATTGGATAAATTCAGGAGCGAACAAAGGTAGCTTTGTTTTACCTGAGGTTGTTCCATCTAATTATTCAAGTGTTACAAACACAGAATACCAATCTTATAATTGGAAAAATGATAATCATTATTCCATTCAATTTAAACATAGCACTAAAAGAGTGGCTATATTTAAGAGCAAGATAAAATACAATAATAATACTGTTTCTTGGGGTGCTATTTACTTCAAAAATATGTTTGATTCATATTTGTATGATAATATGTATTATTTTGTAGATGAGGATTATCTTGATAGCACGGATATTAGTTCCAGCACTGAATTATTGATAATACCTTCTTTTACGGTTCACGGAGAAGACCAAAAATATTATATGGATGCTTCTTATAATTTATGTACAAAAATGAAGACAAGAATAGATAACTTCTTGAAAAGAGGCGGAATGATATATGCAGAAGGTAATGCCGCTTATTTAATAGAAAAGTTATCATATTTGGACGATGGAGCTGTTGATTTTGACAAATACGAAGAAGCTGATCCCGAAACGAACTTGATTGATATAGATTTTAATACTTCCAATAATCCTATTTCTTTTACGGAAGGTGCCGTTGGTAATAAATTATATACAACGTCTATACCAAGCGTTAGTTTGAGTAATAGGCAAGTTATTGCTTCAACTTCTTTGAGGCATTATCCTGCTTGTTTCCTTATGCAAGGTTTAGATGCTAACGGTGGAAAAATTGTATGTAATCTCGGTTTGCCAACAATTGGCGGTCTTAAAGAATTAAAAAAAGGTAGCCGCCAGTTGCAATGGACTTTGAATACGATTTTATTCACTTGGGCAAAAAATATTGACCTTACACGTTCAATTTGGAATCAATTGCCTGATTCTTTAACAGCTGGGAAAAATGCTGTTTCTTATGATAGGGTTGATACTTTTGAAGTTAGAATTTTAGTTAGAAATTTATCTGATCATCCAATTGCCGGTGTCCAAATTGTAGAAAATATAAGACCGTATTTCAGTTTTGTTGATGTGAAAACTCCCGGCATTGTCTCTGATATTTCAGGGCATAGATTAACAATATCCGGCGTTGTTTTGCCTCCTAATTCTGAATCGCTTATTGTTTACAGGTTGCGGACACCAGATACTGATGATAAAATTCATGAAAATGTTGATAAATATATTTCTTGGCAGAATTATATTTATGGTTCGTATAATGTAACAAGTTACTTAGACTTAGGAGTAAATAATACTTTTATCAAGTATCGTAATTATGTCAATATTATGTTCAGTGCAAAATTAGTCGCTGATACCGATTTGAATTGGAAAAACTTCTTAGGTCTGTATTATCAACCGTTTAAAGTATTTATGATAATGGAAAACAAGGAGAGAACTCCTGCGGTAGGAACGAAATATGTTCAATACATACCCAAAGACGTTCCTTTCTATTGGAGCGATAAATCAATTAATATTCCTATATTAAAAACACCTGGCGGGAAATACATTGATGTACTAAAAGGTAGCGATGACCAGAATAATCCTGAATTCGATATGGATCATGATGGACACCCTGACGTTTGGCTTGATACGGCATCTATTTATCCTAAAGGATATACAATTGTCGAGGATTCCGTTTATTGGCTCAATCCTTGGGAACATTTGAGAACTGGTGATAAATATTATTACGAAGATATAGATCATGATGGTAAAAGAGCGATTGATAATGACGGTGATGGAATTGTTGATGTCGAAGAACCCGGAGATAAAATTCGAGTTTGGAAAGTAACTTGGGACGTAGGCAAAATTGCAGGATATGATTATTTTGACCCTTATTGTTCTTATGAAATATGGGTAGATCCTCCTCCACTTGTCCCATTGTCTGCCGGCGTTGGCGAAGCTTATGGCAAATTGGATAGTCCTGTAAAAGATATGTATTATCCTTATACTAAAGATTTAAGTAATGCTGATTTATCGGATACTACTTGGTCCCATTGGATGGAAAGAGATAAAAACGGGAATGTAAAATGGAAACAATTAATATATCAAAGAATTGATAATTACGAGGGATTTACTTTTATTGATACTGCGGCAACCGGGTATAAACTAAAACCAACAGATAGATGTGTTGGTACTGTACCACAGCCACATAGAGAATTTATTGCAGTTCTCTCGCTTGGAGGGGAAGAAATTGATATGGAGCATTATACTCCTGCTATGTCTCAATATTCCAATTTGAAATATAAAACTATTTTCGGTGAAGATAGAGTTACACCAATCAGGACAACATATACTTATTGGGCACCTCTACCTAATCCGCTTCAATTTGAATATTTAACTAATAACTTTACGATAACAAATGATGGTGGGGATACACTGAAGTATTTACCGGAATGGGGCAAAGCAAATCTTACATTTGATGTCGATGCTTCAACAGAATACTCATATTATTGGATAAGAAATGCCGGTCATGATGTAGATTATAACGACCCGTCTGAAAAAATGGAAGGCAAAGAAGAATTAGGCGATGGAGTTTTTGGTTATATGGTTTATGACATACCAAAAGGTATTGGTGGATATAAAATTACTCTGCCTACAAAAGCAGACGGTACCTATGATACTGATGCTATTGTGCAGGTTGACGGACATAATTGGGAAAAATGGTTAGATAACCCTAATACTAAAAATGCTATTGAAGTTTGGGAAGACCCCTACCAATATCATATATACATACCTCAGCTTTTGATTCCTCCTGCTTTGGACGATGACAATTTTGACGGTATTGACGATTGGATTGATGATAGGGGGGATAGGTTCGCTTCTTCGACGGGATTTTTACATGATGGATTTATGCTTGATAATGGTGAGCAATGGAGAGATTATCCCGAAGTTCCGTTTAAAGATGATATTTACGGAATGGTTGATTCCGGTTGGTATCATGGACCAGATGGTACTTATGGAGATGATTTCTTCGAGAATTTAGGTAAAACACATTTTAAAATAAATTGTATTTATAATGGCGAGGGCAGAGAAGGACCTATTGATATTAGTAAAGGTGGTTGGCTTGTTGTTGAAGAAATATTTGGTGGCTCCCCTTGGGTTATTTTCTCTCATGCCTTGAGTGGATATGCACAAGGAGTAGATTATAAATTGATTGCAAGGTCTAATCCTTCATTGGTTAAATATGGATTGGATACATCGTTTATTAAATATACTGTGTATGATGAAAACGAACCACACGATTTTAATATTGATTTCGATCCATATCATGTATCTTATGGTTATGGCGAAACAACAATAACATCTTATGCCGGTGGCAAAGATCCGTGCAGTTTAATATCGCCTTCTTTCAATATGTCCACTATTGTGGACCCTGATTTTAATTTTAGGAAAAATGTAACATTAATTCCTAATGCCGACCCGACAAATCCGGAATTAAAAGATTATCCGAAAACGGTGGACGGTTGCTTTATCGAAGTTAAAATAGAAGTATCAAATGGTACTGATGATAATTGGATTAATACTACAATTACGCCGATTTTGTCTTCCGCACTTGGCAAAACAAAACTTGTTATGTCTTATGTTGCATATCCGAGACCTTTGGTTCCTGCCAAAGTTGATCCGATAACAGGTGAGATTATACAAGGTGGAGATGACATTGGAGCTTTCAAAGCAGGTTGGCGATTCAATCAACCCGAAGGCGAAGTTTTAATTAAAGTTGGTAGTAAACTTCCTTTGATGCAACCTTCGAGAAGGGCATATTTTGTTTTCTTGTTTAGCGTTGATAGAAATCTTGCCAATGATGTTTATGATATTAATTTCAAAATTTCAGGACAGAGAAGGCATTATGATGAAAGCTCTATGGGCAAAGGAAAAGACAGATGGCAAACATCGGCTATCAATTATGAAGTTCCTCCGGTTAAATTCAGTATTTCAAAAAGAGACAATTCCGGAAATGTTGCTGAATATCAAAAGTTGATTGTCGGAAATGGGAATTTGAATAATATAAATGTTCATACTACTCAATTCTTTAAAGGATTAGGAGACGTTAAATGGTCAGAAAATGATATCAACAATATTGATTTTGACAGTTTGGAATATAGCATTCCTTCAAATTATGATATAAGCAAGGGAATAGAAACGATTGATTTATCTCAATTCGAAAACTTCCCATCACCGAAATTATCGAAGTTCTATATGCTGGAAAAAGGAGAAGTTTATTCTTATATGGCTGATGATGATATAGTTTTATCCGATTCTGCCGTTATGAATTTCAATAGTCCTACATTTGGAGATTATAGTGTTCAATCCGATAAACCCGTAACAGTTACTACTATTGGTCCAAAACTTATGAATTATAAGAAAATAACAAATATTAACGGAAGAGATACCAAGAAAAATGAAGTATTAACATTCAAACCCGGAGAGAAAAAAGATGTTGAATCAATGGTGCAAATTACAAATTATGGTAATGATATCGCGGAAAGTACTGTTATTGAGATGAATATTGGTAGTTATTTTAAACCTATAATTGATAAACTGCCTGGTAATTGTGCTATTGCCGGAAACAAGATTGTTGCTTCGATGGGGGCTTGCGTTCCCGGGCAGAAGAAACAAGTATTCTTGCATTTCACAGATAAAGAAGGCACTTGCGATTGTATGTTTGATACAAGTGATGTTATTCAATCAATGCTGGTTACTTATAAAGGAACAACAGGCGAGACTAATACCGAACCTACTATATATAAAGTTCCTGATTTGCAAACATTGGATTTGCCCGCAAAAGATTTGAATATGTACGAATTAACAGCTAACAAATCTTATTTGAATTACGGGTCATTAGTATCAATTACATCTAAAATTCAAAACGGTGTTGTGCCGACTGAGAATTCAAAAATCAAGATTTATGCAGTATCGAACAAAGGTGATTCTACTTTATTAGGTGAAGAAGATTTTGTTAATCTTCAACCTTACGAAAAAACACAATTCACTGTTAATTATAAAGTCGAAGATACTCTTGAATTTGTAGAGTTTTATGCCGCTGTTGAGAGCAATCAAGAGCATACTGAATTTTGCGAGCAAAATAATAAAAAGAAATTAGAAATTCCTTTTGAAGGACCGAATTGGATTGTAGGAGTAACAAATTATCCTAATCCTATTGACTATCAAACTAATTTCTCTTATTATTTACCAAGAGAATTGAAAAATTTGACCTTGCATATTTATGCATTTGACGGTCAAGAAGTTGATAAAATTGATAATTGTCCTATTTCATTAGGTCGCAATACTGTTTATTGGTATTGTGCTAATATCCCCGGAGGAACTTATATAATAACCTTCGAAGGGATAAATGATAAGGGTGAATTAGTGGTTTATCATGGAAGAATAGTTAAGGATTAATAATTGCAATATGTAAAAAATCGTTCTTATATATTATGTAAGAACGATTTTTTTTTATATTTTTGATTAGTAAATATTTTGATAAAGAG
>CAZVPQ010000166.1:0-5755 GCA_964628675.1 uncultured Hyphomicrobiales bacterium
CCAAAATGTTTTTTGGATAATATCAGCAATCATATTTTATAAATTTATTATTGTTTCAATGATTCAATATGAATACAGACACATCAACGCAATTTATTTATTGATATTTGCTATTACTTTATTAGCAATAGAGAATATTAAAGAAAAGAAATCATAAATTTGATAGAACAATTCAATTATGTTCCTAAACCTAAAAAAATAGATTATTGACATTTTACTTTCAAAATATTATTAAATTTAATTATTTAAAGTAATTCGTAAGAGACATATGGAAAAATATATATCATTATCCGTTTTTAGGCTCCCTATATCTTTTGTTATTTAATCAAAATCCCTCTCCTCGGCTGAAGAGAGGGATTGATTAAATGAGTTTGTTTAACTTATAATATCAATCTCACAATTGAATATGATAAATTTACGAGTTATTACATAAATCTAATAAAAATCTAAGTTTCCTTGTATCTTAAAATATATCAATTTTTATTTAATAACTATTATCTTTTTCGTTTGTGAATATTGCCCAATTACTAACTGACAATAATATATTCCTGATATGATTTTATCAGTATTCCAATGAATTTTGTAGGTTCCTTTAACCATTTGTTTATTAATAATTTCAGCCACTTTTCTACCCTGAATATTATAAATATTTAAATCCACATAAGAATTAGACTTTATACCTAAGTTAAATTCGATAAAAGAATTCGCAGGATTAGGTTGAATTTCACTTAAATAAAATCCATTAGGGGAAAGATCTAAATCCTCGACTGACGAAAATATACCGGTTGTAAAACTTCGAGTAGGAGAAGCTTCTTCACTTTCTCCTCTTGAATTTACCGAATAAACTAACCAATAGTATTTTGTTTCTCCCGCTAAACCGACAACAGGAAAACGAGTTTGTCTAATATCTGTTGTATCAATAACCAAATCTTTATTTACAGTATAATAAGTTGATACCTTCACATGGTAAGAGCTGGCTCCCATGCCAACATCCCAAGTCAAGAAGGCATTTTGTGCCACATTCTCAGCATTGTTATCAGGTGATAATAAAACAGGTGCCGTCGGATAATCAATTTCGGAATCATCTGTTGTTAGCATTCGTATTTCGGACCAATCCCCGAAACCCACTTTGTTCCAAGCTCTTACACGCCAATAATAAGAAGTATTAACATCAAGGTCGGAAATTGGGAATTTGGTCGCAGTTAATCCTGTTATATCTAAAACTGTTTCTGCAAAATCAATTGTCTTTGAAGCTTGCAAATTATAAGTTAAAGCTTTTTCAGAAACTTGCCATTGGAAAAATACAGAACTCCTGTCAACTTCAATGGCTCCGTCATCAGGCGATACTAATAAAGGCGGGTCAGGTGTTTCTGAAACAGTTTCTTTAGTTGTAAAGCTCCAAACTTCGGACCATTCACCAAAACCAAGAGAATTTCCGGCTTGAACTTTCCAATAATATGTTTTTTTACCTTCTAAATCACTAATGGAATATTCCGTTTTTGTCAGATCATTCTTTTCGGAAACAATTTTGGTAAACTCCTCATCTTCTGATATTACAATATGATATTTTGTAGCTTTTGAAACAGAATTCCAAGTCAATTTTTCTGTTGATATATCAATATTTGAGCTTTGGTCAGCAGGTGAAGACAATAGAGTAATTCCGGGAATTTGAAGCTCTCCACCTTCGCCTTGAATAATATTGACAATTTTATTCTTTTCAATATTAAAAAATTCTTCGAATTTATCAGTATGGGGCCATCTGACAGCAACTTTTTCTATCTCATCGTGAAGACCTAAACCGAAATGTAGTCTGTATGGTTTTTGCATTTTTTGACCACGCCCACAACTGATTTCTTGCATATAAGTTTTATTGTTTTTCGTATAAACTTTGACCCTTGCACCAATAATATTCCATTTGCCGCTCTTCTCATCACCTTGCAAATCGACAGCTAACCAGTCATAATTCAAATCATAATAATTTTTAAACAATCTGAATTTTCTATCTATCGACATAGCCAAATCCAATTTGCCGTCATTATCAAAATCAATAAAATTTGCATCTTCACCTGTAACTATTCCATCTAAACCAAATTCAAAAGTTTTATTTTCAAAAGTATTATCTTCATTTTGCATATAAAAATCAATAAATCTACAACCGTAATATGTGGTAGCAAGAAAATCAGCATAACCGTTATTATTTACATCACCGAAAACTGCACCTGCATAAGTTTCTTCATAACCAATGCCGATTTTTGATGAAAATGTTTCGGGGTCATAAGTATCAATAAAATTATAATCGGGACTACCCGAGTTCTTATAAATTGTCAATGGTCTATGACCGTATTCTTTAATAAATCTCGGGTGAGCAAACTGGGAAAGAAGTAAATCCATATCTCCGTCATTATCATAATCGCACCAATCGACACCTGTCCCGTGATTATGCCCTGTTTTATTTACATCAATATTTTTCTGTGCAATTATATCAGTGAATGTGCCATTTCCATTATTTTGATATAATTCGTCCCATTGTAGAAAATAATTAGTAACATAAAGATCTAAATCACCATCATTATCAAAATCAACCCATTCTGAGCCACGACTATTCCTGTTTTTTTCGTACACATATTTATCGGGGTCCCAAGCGGCATTAGGATAATTATAAGTACCGTCATAATCGGGATATAAAATTTTAGTTGAATCTACAAAATCATTTTTCCCATTATTAATCAATAAATAATTTGGTTCGGGGACAGGATATGTTTTCCAAAGTTGTCCTATGAACAAATCGGGATATTTATCATTATTAATATCTGCGATACTGAAACAAGTAACACTCTTTAATTCGGGAATGTTCAAATCATGACCTTCAAAAGTACCATCTCCATTATTAAGAAAGATTTTACTTTTGTTACCTGTACCTTCATTAATAAACAAAATATCTAAATCGCCATCATTATCCATATCAACAAAAGCATTAGCCGTAGGGCTTCCCGATAAACCGGCAGCACTTGTAATTTCTTCAAAATTATTTCCTTCATCATTTTTAAATAAACGCCCTGTAATTAATAACTCTTGGAAACCGTCTCCGTCCAAATCAGCGGCGGCAATTGAATTTTTAGACAAATCCAAAGGCAAACTATAATCTTCTGTTATATCTCTGAAATGTCTTGCAGAAGTACGAGTTGGATAATCAATAGCGGCATCAATTAAGAAAGAATATCCACCGAGTTGCCAACCTTGAAATTCTTGGTCATTTCTTAACAAAGCTTGATGTAAATATGTTCCGCCATCTTTAGAATCACACCAAGGTGAGACTTGTGTTTGGTCAGTAGCCAAATAAGTATTTGCAGGCAAATCAATCAATCCTACAAAAAATTGATTACCATCTATATATATAGGCGGGTCTAATTGAATTACAGTAGGAACGGCAGTATTAGTCTGAGCATTTAATTGAACATCGTTTAATACTCTTAATGCTCGACCTGTTGCACTGACAACTTCAGGCACAGAGCTACCTGCTTCTTGCCCGGCAATAAAAACGCTTGCTTTTCCTGCATTACCATAGCAATAAATTGTAACCGAATGTATATAACAAGGCGCATCTGGATAAAAGTGTGCTACTTGCCAAGGATAAGTAGTATTGCTATAAGCACTGATTGTACCGCTTCTGTCCCAATATGACAAAGTATCCGGTTCAGCTTTTAAAATTATTACAGCAAGTATAAAAGTAAAAGTATAAAGTAAAAATTTTCGCATAACGACCTCTATTAAAATAAAACAAATTTCAATTGTTGTAGGGGCAATTCACGAATTGCCCCTTTAATTTTCGAACTGACCATTAATTCACGAATTGCCCCTTTTTTCGAATTGCTTTTTTCGAATTGCTTTTCTCGAATTGCTTTTCTCGAATTGCCTTTCTCGAATTGCCTTTCTCGAATTATCCTTTCTCAAATTATACCTATTAATTCATAACATCAATTAAAAAATAATTTTTTATCTCCCGTATTTATTTAAGAATTTAAAAAATTCTCTATACCAAAGAACTTTTTCTTGTGGGTGCAATACCCAATGATTTTCATTGGGATAAAAAATTAATTCAGAAGGTATTCCTTTGACTTGAGCTAAAGTGAATGCTTGCAAACTCTGACCGTAAGGTACTCTAAAATCATTTGCTCCTGTAATAATTAATATTGGTGTTTTCCATTTGTCAGCAAACATATTAGGTGAATTTTTCGCATAATTTTTCTTTGCTTCCTTGCTTAAATAAGTACCACCGTTTTCCCAATCGGGGAACCATAGTTCTTCGGTTGCACCATGTTCAGCTTCCAAATTAAATACACCACAATGTGAGACCAAAGCCTTGAAACGTTTATTGTCATTATGCCCTTCGAGCCAATATGTAGTAAAGCCTCCGGCACTTCCACCAATTGCTGAAATTTTCTTTTTGTCAACATAAGGTTCGTTAATCATTGCATCGGTAGCATCTAAAATATCGTTCATAGCTTTACCACCCCAATCTGTCGAAATTGCATCTACCCATTTTTGCCCGAATCCAGGGCAACCTCTACGATTAGGTGCAAGAATAATATAGCCTTTAGAAGACATAAGCAAAAAATTCCAACCGAAACTAAAATATTGGCTAACTGCTTGTTGCGGTCCACCTTGGCAATAGGTTATCATAGGATATTTTTTGTTTGGGTCAAAATTAGGAGGATAGACTATCCAACTTTGCAATTGTTGACTATCTCGAGTAGTTATCCATTTCTCTTCAATTTTCCCTTTTTCAATATTTTTCATTAAATCCTTGTTCACATCAGTTAATTGCACTATATCTTCGGGGTCTCCTTTAACCGGAAAAGCGAAATAATTATCGGGAGTTAAATAATTCCTACGATTTAAAATCAAAGTTTTCCCATCGGGTGTAATATCTAAAAATCTATCACCATAATTATAAACACCTTCTAAGATAGTTTCATATTTACCGGAAGAAGAGTTGATTTTGAAAATCTTGGCTCTCCCCTTTTCAATTGATGAAAAATAAATTGTCCTGCCCTTAGGAGCAAAAACAAAATTACCAACCCAATTATCAAATTTCTTTGTAATCTCGGTTACTCTACCGTTTTTGATATAATAATCAATCAATCGAATCCTATCGGATTCAAAACCGGCTCTTTTTTGGCTATGGAAAACAATATGTTTGCCATCGGGAGAAAATTTTGGAGACATTGATGGTGAAGCCGTAACTGATGGAATTAATGTTTGGGACCATATTTCGGAGAATGTCAATTTCCCTTCATCAGGTTCGTACCGATTCTTGATAAGAGCAAAAGGAGATTATGCTGGAGGAGAATGGCCCCTCTTAGAAATCAATATAGATAATGTCCCTGTTGATACTATATTAGTAAATAGTTCATCTTGGAACAACTTTCAGGCTTTCGAAACAATATCAGGTAATATTCATGCAGTAAAATTTAAGTTTATCAATGATTATTGGAACAGCCACACGGGTCAAGATAGAAATTTATATATTGATTATTTCGAGCTCTATACTAATTCTATTTCACTGACCGATGATGATGGTTACGCTGTTGCGGATTATATTTTAGGGGATTCCGCAGGGGTTAATTTAATTGAGGCCTCTACAAGTGAAATCAAAAATGCTTCTGTGGTATTTACGGAGACTGGTATAGCTGACGAGCCTAATAAGATTATTAAATATTCCTACAAGTTCTTCTATTTCAGTAACTTCAAGAAA
>CAZVPQ010000167.1:0-5718 GCA_964628675.1 uncultured Hyphomicrobiales bacterium
TAGCATGCACAGTAAGAAAAAATATTTCCTCTCTTTTAGTATTTTTGCGTGTATGAAACTTTTTAGTTATTCTATAGCTAATTATCGGGCTTAGAGACGCATCTACTAATTCTTTGAGCTGAATGAGATCTTGTTTATTATCAATAGTCACATCAGAGAAGTTATTGTTTATTGCCCCTATTTCTGCCTCTTTAGGTAGATCCTCGACAGCTATTGATAACCTTTCTGCTCTGACGGCATTTGGGGAGATTACTAATATTTTAAATGATGATTTTCTATTCTCCACTTGCTTTATATCGTGGACCTCTACAATCTCTATTTCTCTATATTCTATAAAGTCACCAAAGAGCTATTCAATGTAACTCTTCACTGTAGATTTGCCTGATTGCTGTTTCCCAATTATATATATCTTACTAAAATTTTCGTTTTTCTCTTGATTTCTGCATTGTTTATTTCTTGCTCTTCCAATAACGACAAATCCGAACTGATTAATCAATGGCATAATCAAGGCACAAAACAAAAACTCGATATTACTTATCCCTTGAATAATACTTTGTTCCCACCGGATATTATTGCTCCGACAATCTTATGGAATGATAAAACAGAAGCTAACCAATGGCTCGCTGTTGTAGAGTTGAATAATAAGGAAATTTACAAATCGAATTTTCTGAAAAATAAGAAGTGGAAAGCCGATTCGAGCAGTTGGGAAATGATAAAAAATAAATCTGCTAAACAAAATATTAAAATTTCTATTTTAGGTTTGGTCAGAAAAAGAACTCAATCCGGAGATAAAACCGAACTAATCTCATCAAATAGTGTAGAGCTAGCAATTTCAAAAGATTCCGTTAAAGCACCGATTTTTTATAGAACGGTAACTCTGCCCTTCGGATTTGCAATAGACCATTTGAATACAATCAGCTGGCGTTTGGGTGATATTGCTTCTTATCATACTCCTAAAATCGTACTGGAAAATTTGCCTGTTTGTGGGAATTGTCATAGCTTTTCTGTTGATGGCAAGACTATGGGTATGGACGTGGACTATGGTAATGACAAAGGCTCTTATTTTATTAGCCCAATTAAAAAGCAGATAATAATGGATTTTGATAATATTATTACTTGGAGCGATTACAAAAAAGAAGAAAGCACTAAAACTTTCGGATTGCTTTCTCAGGTTTCTCCCGATGGCAGATATGTATTAAGTACTGTTAAAGACCGGTCGATTTTTGTAAAAAAACCTGATTTATACTATTCTCAATTATTCTTTCCGATAAAAGGAATTATAGCCGTTTATGATACAAAAACCAAAAAGTTTTGGGCTTTGCCCGGTGCCGATGACAAAAAGTTTTGTCAAAGTAATCCCTCTTGGAGTCCCAACGGCAAAGAAATTATTTTTGCAAAGGCTCCTTATTTTAAATTGCCTGAAGCAGAAAATTCAAAATCCGTTATTCTACCGACAGAAGTTGCAAAAGATTTTATTAGTGGCAAACAGGATTACAAATTCGATTTATATAAAATCCCTTTTAATGATGGCAAAGGCGGTGTAGCAGTTCCTATCAAAGGAGCATCAAATAACGACAAAAGTAATTATTTTGCGAAATATTCTCCCGATGGCAAATGGATAGTATTTACGCAAGCTAATAATTTTATGCTCTTGCAACCTGATGCTAACCTTTATATTATGCCGGCAAAAGGCGGTACACCTCGCAAGATGAATTGTAATAATCCTAAAACAATGAACTCCTGGCATTCTTGGTCACCAAACAGCAAATGGTTGGTTTTTTCTTCAAAAGCTCGCGGACCTTATACTCAACTATATCTTACGCATATTGGCGAAAACGGAAATGATTCCCCACCTGTTTTCTTGGAAAAACTCAGTGTTAAAAATTTTGCAGTAAATATTCCCGAATTTGTTAATATTAAACCGAAAGGTATTAAAAAAATTATCGAGAACTTTTTGGATAATGATAATTACAGTTTTATTCGTGGGAAAAACAAACTTGATTTAGGAGATTTGGACGGAGCTTTGAGAGATGTAAATAAGTCGATAAAATTAGAGCCGAATGATGATGCTTCTTACAATTTGCGAGCTTTGATTTGGGTAGAAAAGGGTGAATATCAAAAAGCGATTGAAGATTTTTCAAAAGTAATAGAAATAACACCTAAAAGATTTGATGCTTGGGCTAATAGAGCCACAGCTAAATTTAATCTTCAGGATTTCAATGGAGCTATTAAAGATTATGAGCAAGTTATTAAATTGAACCCAAAAGGTTCCAGAGCTTATTATAGTTGTGGCAGTGCAAAATATAATATTAGTGATTTCAAAGGTGCTATTAAAGACTATACTCAATGTATAAAATTAAATCCTAAACATAAAAACGCTTGGTTCGAAAAAGGAATTGCAGAATTACAAATCGGGCTGAATGATAAAGCTTGCAATGATTTGAAAAAAGCCCTTGAACTCGGCAATAAAAAAGCAAAAGATTATTTATTGGAGTATTGTAAGTAATTTTTTTAATGTTGCAAACAAATTCGTATATATTTTTATTTTAAAATAAATTATATTACTTTTGTAGTGCAGCATTATTCTTTAACAAATACAAAAATATTATGGATAAATTCATAATCGAAGGTGGACATAGACTTCACGGTAGATTAGCAATTTCGGGTGCAAAAAATGCAGCGTTAGCTAATATGCCTGCTACGATTTTAGCTCCCGGCACATACAATATGAAAAATATTCCCAATCTCAGAGATATTTGGACTATGTCGAGATTATTAAATTCAATGGGAATATTTTGCGAATTAAACGGTAATGATTTGTTTATTGATTCCACAGGAATTAATAAATTTGAAGCTCCTTATGAACACGTCAAGAAAATGCGTGCTTCTTTTTATGTGTTAGGACCTCTTTTGGCTCGATGGGGTGAAGCAAAAGTATCATTGCCCGGTGGTTGTGCTTGGGGTCCACGCCCAATTGATTTGCATCTGAAAGGATTAGAAAAATTAGGTGCTAAAATTGATATGGAAGGTGGTTATATACAAGCAAAAGCTAAAAAACTTCACGGAGCAAATTTCCATTTTGATATTTCGAGCGTTGGAGCTACCGGCAATGTTTTAATGGCATCAGTTCTTGCAGAAGGGACTACGCATTTAACAAACGCCGCTATGGAACCTGAGATTACCGATTTAGCCCGTATGCTTGTCAAAATGGGTGCCAAGATTGACGGTATAGGTACTACGGAATTAACAATCGAAGGAGTCGATGAACTTCATTCAATTGATTATGAAACAATACCCGATAGAATAGAAGCCGCTACTTATCTTATTGCAGGGGCTATGACCGGTGGTAAAATTGAACTTGAGAATACTAATCCTTATCACTTGACTACTGTCCTTGCAAAACTTGAAGACAGTGGCTGTCAAATTGACGTTACAGGCAATAATATTTTGCTTGAAGCTGATAAAGATATTAAGCCAGTGGATATTACAACATCGGTTTATCCGGGAATGCCAACTGATGTGCAAGCACAATGGATTGCCTATATGCTTACGGCAAAGGGTGTTTCTCGAGTAACGGATACAATTTATAGAGATAGATTTAAGCACGTTCCCGAACTTCAACGATTGGGCGGGGATATTGAAATGGTTGAAAATACTGCGATAATAACAGGTGGGAAAAAACTCACGGGGGCAACTGTTATGTCGTCGGACCTTAGAGCAAGTGCCGCATTGATTCTTGCCGCTCTTGTTTCTGATGGAAATAGCGAGGTGCTAAGGGTTTACCATATTGATAGAGGTTACGAAAGTATTGAGAAAAAGTTGTCTTCCATCGGAGCTTCTATCAAAAGAGTAAAAACTGATTTGATTTGATTTTTTTTGCATTAAGAGGAAATAATTCAATGTTTTTCAAGTCAAAAATCATAGCTGTGGTTTTAATATTTTTTCTTGTTTCTCTATTGTCTTTCAGCCCAGTCAATTCGCAAAATTTAGCTTCCAACAGTATAAAAAAACGTAAAAAACAGCTTGAAAAATTAACCAAATCAATAAAAAACACAAGATATAAAATTAAGAAATTATCAAAAAAAGAAAAATCCACTTTATCACAAATACAATTAAATCAACAAAACAGATTAGCAATTAATAAATATATTATTGTTGTTTCCGAACAATTAAAAGACTTACAAAAAGATATTCAAAAACATGACTCTGCTTATTATCAATACAGTATGAAATTAAGACAAATAATCATTGATTATGCACGAATTAGCAGGCGAATTTACCTTGAACAGTTTTCGAGTAATCTGAAATATTTGCTTACACTTGAGTCAACAGCAAAGGATATGAATCGTGATATATATTTTGAAAATTTAACGGATTATTACTCTAAAACAATTCGAATACTCAACTCTCTTCGTATTGATATTTCAAAAGAAACCGGTTGGCTAAAAGAAAAATCTGATTATCAAGAAGAACTGAAGGTGCTAAAAACCAAGGAGCAAAGAAATCTTAATTATACAATTAATAAAAATAAAAAACTGCTCGGGAAAATTAAAAAAGATAAACAATCGTTGAAAAATCAATTAATCCAAAAACAGAGAAGTGCCAGAAAACTTAAAAAAATAATCGCTGACTTAATTAAAAAAGAATTACAAAAATCAAAGAAAAAATATAAGAAATTGCCTATTGGAAAAATTTCTTGGCCCATAGCAAGTAGAAACATATTTAGGAAATACGGCAAAGTAAAAAACAAAGAAACTAACACCTATTTTGACAACCCCGGTATTGACATTTCTGCAAAAAGCGGTACACCTGTTAAATCTGTTGCTCGGGGCGAAGTCTCTCTTATACATTGGCTCCCCGGATACGGAACTTTGATAATAATAAATCACGGAAATGGACTGAGAACTGTTTATGCTAATCTATCAACCATATGGGTTAAAAAAGGTGATAGGGTTAAAAAAGGTGCAATTATTGGTAAAACGGGAGAATCTGTTGACGGAGAATTCCTGCATTTTGAAATATGGCAAGGGAGCAGAAGATTAAACCCAAGTAAGTATTTGCGTTAATGCATTCCGATATTTTATAATTTTGGGATACAATCTCTTTTATAATTGGCATTATTACTCACTGAACAAATTAAAAGCAATAGCTAAATATAATGGGAAAATAATAATTAAATATTTTTTTTATAAGTTAATACCATACATTTAAAAGGAATTTGTTTTAAGAAGTTTTGAATTAGAAAAGCTTATATATGAACAATATATATTCAAATCCCACATATTTCATTCAAGAAAAATTAGCACAAAAAAAAACAAGCACTCGGGGTTGACAAGTGCTTGTTAGAATTCAGCGATCTTTACGTTATACAAAATTATTTTATCACTATAATAGGGGTTTGGTTGTACCTATAATGATCGTATTTAGTATTTCAAAAAACTTACAAATGCAATATATGTTTTCAAAGAATATCTCAAAAATATTTTCGGTGAATGGTTGATATTTTGAGATAAACGACATATAAAGTAGATAAAACAGTATAAAATCTTTATAATTAAGTCAACTTATTTTAAACAAGCATTATTCAAAATCATTCCTACCAAATTGTTTAATGTAGAAAAACTTAAATTTTAAACAATTTCTCTCAAATGATTTAATTCTTTAGCAAAACTATTATCATATTTTTCACATAATTATTATTATCACTATATAAATTTT
>CAZVPQ010000168.1:0-5663 GCA_964628675.1 uncultured Hyphomicrobiales bacterium
TAAAATAAATATAATAAATGCATAAGTAAAAATCTTTCCGTTAATTTTACGGCGTAAGATGACTATGATAATAATCAATAGAGTAAGTATGGAAATAGCAATAAGCAAATTATTAGATATTGATATAGTTGCAATGCTTTCTTTGACTTGGTTTCTGATGCTGTGTGAACTTGACCAAAAAACAAATATTATAGATATTAACAAAACAGAAATAGGAACTCTTTTGTAATTTTTGATTTTAATTAAATTTTCAGCGGCAATAAGTGCTAAAAAAGGTAACATAGGAATTAAATATGATTGCAATTTTGTTTTTGATATGGAAAATATTAAAAATGGAATGATAAAATTTAGAAAAATAAAAACCATTTTCATATCAGAAAGTCTGATTTTTCTATAAAATAAACTCGCAAAAGCAAGTGATGTCCAAACTATTAAGGCATTAATATAATAAAGTATTCCCAATGTTGAAGTATTGGCTTCAACACCGACAAACATTCTCTTAGCAATATGGAAAAGAAAATAATAATCTAAAAAGTGTTTTCCGTAAACAAAAAACATATATAGATACCAAGGCATAAAAATAAATAAAGCCGTAATACATATTATAAGAAAATCAAATATTAATTTTCTGAAATTCATATCACCTCTTACAACTTGTATTATCATAAAAACAGCAATCGATATTGGGATAAACATTCCGACAATAATTTTGCACATCATCGCAAAACCAAATGAGATGCCAACTAAAATTATAAACTTTTTTCTATTGCACTTGATGTATTTTAACCAAAAATATGCTGAAAGCACAATAAAAAATGTAATAGGAATATCA
Source organism: uncultured Hyphomicrobiales bacterium (assembly GCA_964628675.1). GTDB lineage: Bacteria > Bacteroidota > Ignavibacteria > Kapaibacteriales > UBA2268 > CAZVPQ01. The sequence continues at coordinate 833 of CAZVPQ010000168.1, forward strand.
AGTTGCGATTGATGAGAATAGTAATAATATAAAGGTGAAAAAGCTAATATTAAAACAGCATATATTCCTTTCTCATTATTCTCCGCAATCTTATATAGTAAAAATAGTGTTGCAATTGCAAAAATAATAGTCCATAATCTTAATGCAAAAGGATTATTGCCAAAAAAGTATATTGAAATTGATGTCAACCAAATAAATAAAGGCGGATGAGCTGAGGAATATAAACCGCCAACAGAATACTTGGTTTGATCAATTAAATCGCTATAGTTTAATATGCTAATTGACCGAACAGCATAAATTGCTTCGTCCCAAGGTTGAATTTCAATAGGACCATAATCAAAAATATATAAAATACATATTCCTATAAAAATCACTATAGGATAATTAATAATTTTCTTTATGGAAGTTTTGTTAGAAAACATAATGTCTCAAAAATACATAAAAAAAACTTATCATTCAATTTATCTTAAAACAGTAATTGAATTTGAAATTAAAAATGTATGAAAACAAAAGTACTAATAAACAGTAAAAATAGCGTTTAATCCATTATTGCTAAAGGATATAAAAGGCATACAAAGACTTAAATCCCAAAAGGGTTAAGAAATATCTCTAATTATTTAAATATGATTTATATTATTGCCGAGAAGTAGAAATTTTATTGCCTACTTTATTTGAAGTAAAGCCTATTTTTTCTTAAATTATTCAATAAAGTTTTACAATTATTTGATTTTTCATTTTTTGTATAACTAACTGCTTGCAAATTTTAATCGGAAAAGTTATGGAAACGGTAAACAGGTATTCAAAAATTCAGTTAATCGGATTGTTTTTAGGTGCCATTGTTTTTTTTCTTTTAATAATATTTCCACTGGCACCTACAAATATCAAAGCTTCAATGATGGCGGCGGTTGCCATTTTGATGGCTATTTGGTGGATAACTGAAGCTATACCGCTCGGAGCAACAGCACTATTGCCAATGATTTTCTTTCCCCTGCTCGGAATAATGTCGGGAAAACAAGCGGCACCTGAATATTTCAACAGTATAATATTTTTATTTATTGGCGGTTTTTTGATTGCAATTGCAATGGAGAAATGGAATTTACATAAACGAATATCATTAATCATTATCAAACTAATCGGTTCAAATCCATCAAAATTGGTTTTGGGTTTTATGTTGGCTTCCGCTCTATTATCAATGTTTATATCAAATACGGCAACGGCAATAATGATGTTGCCTATCGGATTGGCAATAATTTTAAAAATAGAGGAGAAATATAGTCCCGATAAATCCAAACTACTCTCAGTTCCTTTGATGCTTGGTATTGCTTACGGTGCATCAATCGGTGGTATCGCAACATTGGTCGGCACACCTCCGAATTTAGTCTTTATCAGAATATACCAAATGTCATTTCCAAAAGCTCCTGAAATAAGTTTCGGTAATTGGATGATATTAGCGGTTCCAATTTCAATAATTATGCTGTTCATTACTTGGTTTTTGATAACTAAAATTATTTATAAGATACCAAAAGATATGGAAATCGACAGGTCTGTAATTAATCAAGAATACAAAGATTTAGGGAAAATGCATTTTGAGGAAAAAGTCGTGTTAATAGTTTTTATTTCAACGGCTATATTATGGATATTCAGAACGGATTTGCATTTCGGTGCTTTAATAATTCCGGGTTGGTCTAAACTATTCGGCTTTGGCAAGATGATAGATGATAGCACAATCGCAATATTTATGGCTTTCATTTTCTTTGTTGTTCCTGCTAAATCCGTTAACTCCAAAACTATTTTAACTGCATCATCATTCAAAAAAATTCCGTGGGAAATTATTGTGTTGTTCGGTGGTGGTTTTGCACTTGCCAAAGGATTTGAGACTTCTGGTTTATCAACTTTATTAGGTCAAGAAGCAGGTAGCATTTCCAACATTCATCCAATTTTAGTTATATTTGTCGTTTCTTTGGGCATTAAAATGCTAACGGAATTGACATCAAATACCGCAACAACACAGACAATTTTACCTATTTTGGCTTCAATATCGGTAGCAATGCATATTAACCCTTTGTTTTTAATGATACCTGCCACTCTATCAGCATCAATGGCATTTATGTTGCCCGTTGCGACACCTCCAAATGCTATTGTTTTCGGTTCGGGCAGAATTAAAATACTTGAAATGGCAAGAACAGGAATAATAATAGATCTTACGTCGGTAATTGTCGTTACATTATTATTCTATTTCTTAGGAGATATGGTATTTAACATAAATCCTTTTGAATTTCCGGTTTGGGCAGGATAAAAAATATTTGTTTATTTCAATATTTATTATTATATTAAGGCATACAAAATTAGTTCTTTGTAAATTTAAAGTATGAAATTATTAAATGGAATAGCTATAAAACAATATACTTTTGTTTTCATTTTTAAACTCGTGGGAATTAATTGATGAATTTTTGGTAGGTGGTGATATTACTAAACTTATATCAACATTTTCTTTTTCATATTAAATTCTTCTAAAATAAACAAAATTAACACAAAACGAGCAATAGGGTGTCGGCGATATAATTAACAATTATATCAGTTAATAAGATTTTTTCATTTTAAAATTTCCTTTCTTAGTATATGACAAAAAGCAAGCGGTGGGCAAATTCATCGCTTGCTTTTTTTTGATTAACATTAAACTGTTTTATCTTTCCAAATAACTCGTTGTAAAATATTTATCCTTTACTTTTGGATTAAATTGGATTTTTTGGATTTTCAAAACAGATTTTCTACCGTTTTGTTTATTGACTGCTTCCATATACAAAGGTCTATATCTCTTGTTTTTCTTATCTAATAATTTTATATTTTTAGCCCTAAGTATTTTGAATAATTCACCGTCAAAATCATAAAACATAGCTTTCCTTAAAGTAAAATCCTTTTTACCAATAAAACCTATTTTTTTAGAAAAACCGTTTTCTTCTTCAATGTCTTCATTGATAGGAATTATTTCAATTTTCCAGCATTGTGTTCCATCGATTTTTTCTTCACCCAAGAGCTTATATTTGAACTCATGAATATTAGGTGGTGTCATATCCGAATAAGAAAATTCCGACCCCATAAAACTCTTTGCTTTTTCACTGCTGACAATACGTCTTGTTTTTCTCAATGCCGGCATATACAACCACATATCATCGTCTTTTATTTTATAGTCAAAAGTTAAAAATCCTGTGCCTTTAACATCAGCCGGAGCCATAAATTTAATTAATTTCTTCTCGGTATTTCCTTTGTCGAACAATTTAGTAACTTGTTTTGTTTTGCGAATCCTCTTATGACCTTTGCTGTCATAAATTATCATTGTGGCGACTGCTTCGGAACCACTCAAACGACCTGTTTGGATTGTTTTCTCAATTATTTGTTTTGCCGTATAATTGCTTTTTGCAGATACCATACTTATTGATAATACAAATATCATCAAATAAGAGATTGCTTTTAAAGTTTTCATCGTTCTTCCTTTCGATATAATGAACATAATTATTTATTTTTCTAAAAATTTAGGTTTAACAACCAATGATAATGCAGGGATTAATATCAATGCTCCTATCAGACAAGCTAAGATTGTAACTAATACTAAAATTCCGAAAAATCTTATTGGTCTGAAAACAGAAATTAATAATGCAGAAAATCCAATAATAACAGATAATGCATTAAATACAATTCCTCTACCTGTAGTCAATAGAGTTCTTTTTGTTGCATCAATATGACTTAATCCTCCTCTTAGTTCTTCACGGTACCTCCAAAGATAATGTATGGTATAATCAATACCAACACCAATCATTATTGATGACAGCATTGTTGTAGAAAGGCTAAGTTCAATTCCAAAATAACCCATCATACCGAACAATATTGACATAGACAAAGCTAATGGTATAATTGACATTAAACCTGCTGTAATCGACTTAAATAACATCATTAATAAAATTGATACTAAAAGCATAGCTAAAAATAGAGATGTCAATTGCCCGTAGATAATCAAGTTTGCCAACTGAGCAAAAATAACTGTATATCCACCTATATCAGTTATATTCTTATAGCTTTTTGTCATCTCTTTAATGTCTTTAACAAATTTATTTATTTTAGGCGTGGAACCTGTATTAATTCGTGCAGTAATTTGAGCGTGCTGATATGGGAAATCAACCATTTTGTCAAAATCTTCTGGGTCTCCACTCATAGAATATAATTCAAAATATTGAGCAATAGCATTTTTAGAATCAGGAATTTTATTATAATATTTATCTCCCTTATCATTCAAGGCTTTGCTCATTTGCTTAACAACAGTAGCTATTGAAGTAGTATTTCCAACAATTTCCATTTTAGAAATTTTGTTTTCAACAGTATCAATACTTTTTATTATCTCAGGGTTTTTAATATCTCCTGTAACAACAATTGAAATATTTTTCGAACCGCCGAAATGCTCATCAATAAGATTTTGTGCTTGTCTAATAGGGGCATCTTTTCCATAGTATGAAAGAGTATCTGCATCAACGATTATCCAAAAAGTTCCAATACCCATTAAAACTGAAAATCCAATTATAATAAATATTAACTTTTTAGGTTGCTGAATGACAATATTGGAAAAATAATTTAACATTTTATCTAAAATATGTTTCTTTTTCATATCGGTGCTGTTAACATCGACAATAGGTTTGGCTTTTGGAAGTAAGGATAATACAGCAGGAATAAACAACAAACTTGCCGCTAATGCAAAAACAATAGAAACGCCTGAAAGTAAACCTAATTCTTTTGCAGGAATTGATACGTGAGTTACCAATGAAAAGAAACCCGCCATAGTAGT
>CAZVPQ010000169.1:0-5640 GCA_964628675.1 uncultured Hyphomicrobiales bacterium
GGATTTCATTAGCAATAAAGTTTTGACTATCAGATGCAGGATTAGTATTCATAAATATTCCGTAAAGCTCGGCTCTATTTCTGAAAAATGTATTATACTGTCCGTTCTTGCCGTGAGAATTGTCAATCACAATATTTTGTACGATGTTTCCCTCAAAAAGATTGCAATAAGGATAGTTGCCGTGCAAGACAATATCCCCTGCGGAATTAGACGGCAACATTACGTCAGTCCAATATGTTTCCAAAGAATAATTATAACAAAATACATTGCCGTTAGCACCGGATTGCAACAACATTGAATGCCTCAAATGCTTAAAAATATTATTTTCGACCAAACATTCACCCGAAGTAGATTGAACAGCAACACCGTAAGCCCTGCCACCACCTCCATAACTAAAAGCATCGTGAATATAGCAACCTTTTATTTCAATATTTGAACTTCGCCTTATGTCAATATGAGCAAAATTGCAATTCTCACTTTCAATACAATCAACATAAGAATTGACCGCCATATCAAAATGGATATTATCCGTTTGTGCCGGTGTGCTGTCCCTTCTGATTAATTTCAATCTTTGAATTCCGACATTTTCCTTTGGAATTATTTTAATCAAAACAGGATTTTCATTTTTACTGTAATCACGTCTGATATTGCTTTCAAGAAAAATAGTGTCTTTATCAATATATTTAACTTTGCAAATCTGTCCGCTAGTATGCAAAGCCCAAGATGATGTTATCATAGAATCGTCATCGCAAATTATCTGAAAATAATCGCCGGCAAAGATTTTATCATTATTCTCAACAATTATTTTATTGGATTTTTTTGTTATTTGCTTGATAGTCAAAGTATCTTTTGTTTTAGTGCCGGTGATATTAATAAAACTGTTTTTTTGATTCAAATCGAAATCAAAAATAGTAGAATCTGCGGAAACACCCGATAAAATAGTATTATCATTTAGATAAATAGGTTTAGTGAATTTATATGTGCCTGCCGGGAAAAATATTTTTAGGGATTTGCCTTTTGATTCATCGATTGCCTTTTGAATAGCATCATCGTTACTGCCAATCCCATCGCCTCTACCGCCACAGTCAATTATATTAATAGTCTGATAATTCTTAAACTCCGATTTATTCCCTGCGACTTTCCAATTAACCGAACGATTTGTCGGCAAAACCTGTGCAATTAAACAATCGCCAAAGAATAAAAAGAATAATATAATAATCTTCATTGTAATTTACCATTAGCAAACCCAAACCCTAAATCCACAAAAGATTTATGATTTTGTCAGCTTTTAATTATTGATGCATCATAAGTTCAATTATGAATTATTTTTTCTTTCTCATTTCCATAAAAATTGCACTTATCAAAGTTAATAAGACCAGGATATTAAACACCAAACTTAGAGTTTTACCTGTTTCAAAACCTGCAGATTCATATTTCAGTTCAACAATATGCTTGCCTTTGGGAACAATTACCGAACGAAAAGCATAATTTGTTTTTATTATATCAGTTGGTTTCCCATCAATAAATGCGTGCCAAGCGGCAGGATAATAAATCTCACTTATAAACAAAAGATTATTGCCTGTTGCATTTGCTTCAATTTTAATATATTGATTTTTCTTTTCAATAATTTTTGCTTTGGCTTCCGATTGAATTGTGTCAATTTTTTCCGATAGTGCTTTCTCAACATAAGCAATTTGCAAAGGATTAAAATCACCCTTTTGCAAATGATGTAAAATATTTATTGGCTTTTCAACAACTGCGGAATTTACAAAGAAAGCTCTCGGTAGCATTCCCGCATTATAATAAATTAATGTTTGGGTCTGCTGAGATTGGAAAACAGCTTGAACCCCTTCATAAAGTTTACTCGGTGCAAGTATATATTTTACATTAAGTAAATTCCATAAAAAAGGATTAAATAATGTCGAAGTCGAACCCTGTGCCTGCGGCAAATTAGCAACGTCCATCAAATCTTGATAAACTCTGAGCTTAGCCGAATGGTATCCGTTAACATTTTCAATTGAAAAATAAGCTAATTCATTAGGAGTATCCCGTCTGACAAGGTCGGCAATCCTAAAGATCGATTTATCACCTTTCAGAAATTCAATTACATCAGTTCTTTTGAATGCCGCAGTTTCGGGTGCCTTGTCGGAAACGTCCATAGGTCTATAATCTACTCGCCATAAATCAAATATCAATAGAGCTAAAATAGAAACAAAGAAAATATTTTTATTAATTTTCCGCTTTACAAAAAGATAAATCATTAAAGCAAATCCTACTGCAATTAATCCTGTAACATACCAATCACTAATCATAGAAGAATAAACCCAATTCGGCAAATCATTCAACTGTCTTGATATTGATTGGAATGATGCATTTTGAGTGTTCGTTACCGCATCAATATAAGACGACTTAAATAATATTGAGAATAAAAATCCAAATACAAGAAATGCCACTGATGAGAAAATATAAATATTAAGTTTCTTGTTATCTTCTTTAGTCATTGATTTTCGCCACTTAATTATCCCCGTCAATCCATAACCGGCTAAAACGGGAATTGCAAATTGAACAATTACCAATGCCATTGAAGGCGCTCGAAATTTATTAAAACTCGGTACATAGTAATAAAAGAAATCATATAGAATAGGTAAATTTTTCCCAAATGATAATAGCAAGAAAAATAGAGATATAAACATCAAAAATTGTACAAATACATTTTTACGATAAAGAAAAAATCCTAATATCGCTAACCATAAAACACCAATACCCATATAAGCGGCGGCATCATCAAAAGGTTTCTGCCCCCAATATGTTGTTAGTTTTACTTCTTGTCCTCTTGTTGCAGGTCCCTTATAAGGCAACTTTCCAAAGCCAAAATAATTGGGTACAACAAACAACATCATTTCGCCCGGGCTATAAGACCACATAGTTGCATAATTATAGTCATTGCCACCGGTATCATCTTGATTATTATTTTTCTCTTGAACAATTGGTGCCGAACCGCGTGTAGAATAATGTGTATATTCCATTGTGCTTAAATATCTGTCCGAAGTCATCAGAAAAGCAATTCCGCCCGCCAAAGCAAGTAATAATGCACTGCGAAGAACTTTCATTGGCTCTTGCTTTTTAATCAATCTGCTTATAAATTCAAATATTAAGTATAATGCAAAAGTAACAATACTATAGAATATTAATTGCAAATGCCCTGCTTCCATCATAATATCTACGGCTATAATAAGTAATGCAAGATATAGCAAAGAAAATTTTTCTCTCAATTTTTCCATTAATAATATTATGTATGGGAACATAGCAAAAACAACAGGTTTTGTATTATGCCCTATCATTATCCAGACAATTACAGCCGTAGAAAATATTGCCGCCAAGGAAGTAAAGAAAGCAACAAACCTTTCGTGGTCTTTGGTTCGCATTAAAATATAAATCCCGGTACCATAAATTACATAGTAAAAAGCTAATCGGGCTACATCGCTTGAAAATAACAATCCGATAAAACCAACAATTCCGAAGATAAATTCCTGCAGAAAAGCCCAAATTCTCGAGCCGGAGGTCAACATCGCCGCAAAACTCGGCATACCGCTAAAAATATAAGGCATCCATTGTGGGAAAATCCCGTCTTTATTGGCTTGGTCCACATAAGTTTTAAAACTTTGGGACGCCAAATTATCCGAAACGTAAAAGCCATTGCCGAATATAGCGGGTCCGAAGAATATAAACACAGCAAGAAATATCATTCCTATATAAAATACATTCTGATATTTTTCAGGAATTAGAGGCGATTTATATATTTCTTGTCCTACAGAAGTTTTTTTTGTACTTGTTTTTCTTGATGCAGTATGCTTTTTTACCATTTCAAACCTTTTTCAAATTAAAATTAATAATAATGCCTACTAATAATATAATAGATTTTGAAAATACAAAAAATATTATTTCCTACAATAGAATAATTTCATTTTTTCAATAAAGAAGATATTATTCAAATTTAAAATGATAATATCTTGTAATTAAGAATAATATTACTTTCCTATACAGAAATTAGCAAAAATATTGTTTAAAACTTCTTCACTCCAAGATTCGCCGGTAATTTCACCTAATCTTTTACTTGCCTGTCTTATGTCAATAGAAATTATTTCATTTTCCATACCGATTTCATAAGAATTCAAAGCATTTTCCAAATCTTTTGAAGATTGCAGTAATAATTGAGCTTGTCTTTGATTAATTAAAACATCTTCAATTCTTTCTGTGCTTTTGAGTGCTTCTTTCTCTATAATAGATTTTAATTTATCAACCCCCTTGCCACTTTTGGCAGAAATACCAATACCAATCTCAGATAAATTAACATCTTGAGCTAAATCAATTTTATTCTGCACTAATACTATTTTTGTTTGAGGATATTTATCTATTAAACGAGAATAAATAGCATTTGAAGCATCAATTGAAATAGAAAGGTCATTAAGAATTATAATAAGATTAGATTGTTCCAATACGGATTCCACCATTTTAATACCTTCAATTTCAATAATATCATTTGCTTCTCTTATCCCTGCCGTATCAGTAATTCTAATGTTTATTCCACCGAGGAAAAGGCTTTCTTCCAAATAATCTCTTGTTGTGCCGGGGATATGACTCACAATTGCTCTATTTCGTTGCAAGAGTGAATTAAATAAAGTTGATTTACCGGAATTGGGGAAACCTGTAATCCCAACAAAATATCCGGAACGCAAAATCTCTGATGATTTATAAGTTTGAGCTAATTTTTTACAATATTTTAAAGATGCCAATATCTGAGTTTTAATTCTATTCTTTTCGATAAATTCCAAATCTTCATCTGCAAAATCCAACTCTAACTCTAAAAGACTTGCAATATCAATTAATTGTTTTCTTAAATCGACTAATTTATCCTTAAAAGTGCCTATCAACTGTCTTGCGGCTGTATGTACTCCCGGAATAGATTTGGAATGAATAATATCAGCAACAGCTTCTACTTGTGTTAATCCGAGTTTGCCATTCAAAAAAGCTCTTTTAGTAAATTCGCCTGCTTCGGCAGGTCTAGCGCCTTTGGCTATAAGCAAATCAAGAATTTCATTAGCAACAATAATCCCGCCATGACAAGAAATTTCAATTACATCTTCACCTGTATATGAATTGGGAGATTTAAAAATAGAAACCAAAACTGTATCTATCAATAAATCATCTGATTGCACTTTGCCATAATGCACAGTATGGCTCTTGCTGTCTTTTATTTTCTTTTTCCCGTAAAAAATATTGTCAGCCAATTCCAAGGAATTCCCGCCTGACAATCTAATTACAGCTATCCCGCCAATTCCCGGAGGTGTAGCTAATGCAACTATAGTATCCATAATTTAATCCACATTAATAAATTTCTTCTACGAAAATATTTAATTTATTTCAAATATCGTGAATATTATTTATATTATGCTCTAAAATTAATTACTTTTGTTGACAGAATGATATTTAGACTGAGTTAAGAATTAGCTTTTTATAGTGTTTTTTATAAAATATTGCAATAGGGTTGAAAGTTAATTAATTCATTCTTTCAAAATAAAATTTTTATTTTATTAATGATATTTTAAATTAGTAGTATGAATAATAGCAAAAAAACAGATA
>CAZVPQ010000170.1:0-5615 GCA_964628675.1 uncultured Hyphomicrobiales bacterium
ATAACTAAAAAAAGATTATAATGTAATAATTGAAAAGGTAATTATATTGACATTTACAAACATTCTAGGAAATTATAATGACACAAGAAAACACTAACTACGACGATTTACTCAAAGAATTGGATATTGCAAAAAAGAAAATTGCTGAATTGGAAAAAGCAAATCATCTATTATCAGATATTTATGAAGATATTGGCGATGGTGTGATTACACTTGATAAAAAAGGTAATGTAGTAGTAGCAAATTCTGCTATATGTAAAGTTACTGAAATACCGAAAGAAAAACTTGTTGGAAGAAATGCTGCAGTTCTTGCAAAAGAATTTCTATCCTTAAAAGATGTGCCTAAAATATTAAAAAATATTACAAATATATTAAAAGGGCATAAAATTGAACGATATGAGCTGGAATATAAAAATATTGTATTTGAAGTTACCGACTTTCATAAACCTGATAGTGAATATATTAATGTATTATTTGTTGATGTTACAGAACAAAAAAAAGCAGAAAAACAGCTTAAGAAAACCAAAAAACAATACAAAAAACTAATTGATAATGCACCGTTGGGAATGCTTATTATTAAAAATGGTAAAATTATTTATGCTAATACTGCATTAGGTAAAACTTTAGGTTTTAATAGTAATCAAGACTTGATAGGTTTATCGATAACAGACTATTTACATCCGGATTATGTTGATATCTCAAAACAAAGACTTGCTAAATTAATGCAAAAAGAAAATACTGTTGTTGAAACTTTAGAAGAAAAAATGATAAAAAAAGACGGTAGTATTATTAATGTGCTTATCGTCGGACATTCAATAGATTATCAGGGATCTCTTGCAATACAAGGGTATATTTTTGATATAACTAATGAGAAAGCAATTGAAAAAGAACTCAAAGAAAGTCATAAAAGATTTGAAATGCTTTCCAGCGTAACTATGGAAGGCATATTAATTCATAATGGCGGAATTGCTATCGAAGTCAATCAAGCATTAATTGATATGACCGGATATAGCAGAGAAGAATTGATTAATAAGAATATCGTCCAATTATTAGCCCCAAAAGAGTATCATAAAATAATTCAAGAAAAAATGTTACAGGATTATGCAAAACCTTATCAGATTGAATTCAAAAATAAAAATGGCGAATTAATTCCTGCCGAAATTGAATCTTATAATTTGGATTACAAGGGAGATAATATTCGTGTTACTGCTGTTCGTGATATATCTGAAAGAAAAGAAAAAGAGCAAATTATCCATAAGTTAGGACAAGCAATTCAAGCCGCTGGCGATATTATTTTTATGACTGATAAAGATGGAATTATAACATTTATTAATAAACAATTCACTAATATTTATGGTTATACAGAAGACGAAATAATAGGCAAAATAGCACCAAGAATTTTGAAAAGCGGAGTTATTTCAGATGAGCTTTACAAGAATTTTTGGAATTCTATAACTAAGGGAGAGATTGTTTCGGGAAATTTAATAAATAAAACAAAAAATGGAAAACTTGTTGATATATATAGTTCAGCTAATCCTATTTATAATAATAAGAATGAAATAATAGGATATTTAGCAATTCAAAGAGATATAAGCGAAAAAAAGAAGGTAGAACAGGAATTAATAGAAAGTCAAGAAAAGTTTCATTCATTAATAGAAAATATGTCGGATGCTCTTTTTGTTAGTGATACGAAAGGTAACATTATTGAATGTAATTCAAGAGCTTGCAATAGCCTGCAATATAGCCGAGAAGAATTATTAACTAAAAATATTAATGAATTGGACCCTGCTTTTTCTTTGGATAATCACCCTAAAACAATATGGAGCAAATTTGAAATTGGAGAATCAATTTCGATTAATGTATTGCATAAAAGAAAAGACGGCTCGACATTTCCGGTAGAAATCAATATCACTAAATTAAAGCTGAATGGACAGAATGTCATTTTGGGATTAGCTCGTGATATCACATCTCGAATGGAAGCTGAAAGAAAACTAAAAGAAAGCGAAATAAAATTCTCAACTTTATTTAATCAAGCTCCTGAAGCAATTTTCCTTATGGACAAAGATATATTTATTGATTGCAATCAAAAAACTTTAGAAATTTATGGATGTACACGTGAACAAATAATAGGCAAAACCCCTTATGATTTCTCACCCGAACAACAACCTGACAATAGAAATTCAAAAGATAAAACATTAGAATATATAAATGCCGATCTTGAAGGCAAACCACAAATATTTGAGTGGGTTCATACTAAATATGACGGTACTCCTTTTAATGCTGAAGTTAGTCTGAGTGTTATTAAATTAAATTCAAAATTATTTGTTCAAGCATTTATAAGAGATATTACAGAATGGAAAAAAGCAGAGGAAAAATTAAAAGAAAGTGAAGAAAACTATAGAAATATATTCCAATATTCACCTATAGGTCTATATAGAACTACATTTAAAGGTGCTAAAATACTTGATTGCAACAGCCAGCTTGCTGAAATTTTCGGATATGATAGCAGGGAAGAATTTATCGACAAATTTAATATTGATGAGCTTTATTTTGATAAAAATAATATAGAAAATTTTAGAAACGCGATTATAAACAAAGGTAAATTATATACTGAAGTTCAATACAGAAAAAAAGACGGTACTTTATTTTATGCAAGAGAATCCGCACGTTACAACAAAGAGAAAGATGTTATTGAAGGTGTTATCGAAGATATAACAGATAGAAAAAGGAATGAAAATCTTTTATTATTGCAACATGATATGATAATTAAACTTACAACAGCAAGAAAACTAAATGATATTTATAAAATATTTTTTGATACTATTCTTGACAGTTCCGTAATGGATTCGGGTGGAGTGTATTTATTAGATAATATTACAGGAGATTTGGAATTGGTATTTTCAAATAGCTTGTCTTCCGACTTTATCAGTTATACTTCCCATTATGATAAAGATTCTCCAAATACGAAATTGGTTATGCAGGGCAAGAATATATTCTCAAAATATGAAGATTTAAATATACCCATTGATGATATAGAGCTTAAAGAAGGGCTAAAATATATTGCAATTATTCCAATTAATAGTCAAGACAAAGTAATCGGTTGTATGAATTTTGCATCACATACCAACGATGATATATCTTTAATTGATAAGAACTTTCTAGTGACTGTAAGTACTCAAATCGGTAATTTTATTAGAAGAATCCAAATTGAGGAAGAAATAAAGAAATTGAACAAAGATCTTGAGAAGAAAGTAATTGACAGGACAGTAAAATTAAATGATGCCATGGTAGAATTAAAAAATGAGAACAAAAGAACAAAACAAATTTTAAGCGATCTTGAACGATATAAAGATGAATTAACCGAGTCATTGAAAAAGGAAAAAGAATTAAATAAATTAAAATCAGCTTTTACTACTATGGTCTCTCATCAATACAGAACACCATTGACAGTAATTACTACTTCTGCGGAATTAATCGCCCGCTATAACTTAGAATATCATTCTGACAAAATTGATGATTATGTGAATAAAATTATATTATCAGTTGATAGGATGGTTGATTTATTAGAAAAAATCCTTTTACTGGGCAAATACGATGTTGATGAAGAATATGATTTAAGAATAAAAGAAAATATTAATATCAATGAAATAATACAGTATAAAATTGAAGAGGCTAAAAACTATGACAACAACAAACATAATTTTGAATTTATAAACGATTCTGTTGATTGTATTATAAAATCCGAATATTTTTATGTTGAACAAATTATTGATAATTTACTCTCAAATGCTGTAAAATATTCCGATACAGGAACTAAAATAGAAATTGAAACACAGAACAAAGAAGATTATGCTTCAATTAGGATTACAGATCAAGGTATTGGAATAAGCCAGGAGGATATACAACATATTTTCGACCATTTTTTCAGAGCCGAAAATGTAGGGCACACTTATGGCAGTGGTTTAGGTTTGTCAATAGTAAAAAGGTTTATAGAAACTTTGAAAGGCGAAATAATAACTAAAAGTGAACCCGGCAAAGGAACTACTTTCACTGTCAGACTGCCAAAATAATAATTTGCAAGATGAATATATAATCTCTACGAGATAAATATTTTTTCGCATAGCGATTTTATACTTAACTCCCCATCAGGGGGACATTATTGAAGTTTTACTTAGCTTTTTATCCAGTCATAAAGATGTAGTCGAGGCATATCCTTCACTAATCCGAAATATGGAAGTCTTTATTTAATTATTTACAAATTGGAATTTGATTACCCACTATTTACGAGATAGAGCCAAATTTATACGATAATAAATTCTTATCTTTTATCAAAATGCTGATAGTCCTTTTTAGATTTAAAATCACCGCCCCAACGCCATTTTCTTGATTTGAATTCTTTGACTATTCTGCTGTTCCTTATAATTGTACCTTTATTATTTATACTATATTTTGCATTCGCCGGCGACACTTTGCCATTGCGATAAATAACGGGATTGGTAAAAGGATTAATATCTATTGCCCGTCCAAAAGAATGATTTGACAATCTATTTGTATTATAAATTGTTCTATAACAAAATGCAGAAGTATTATTATCAGCCATTGAAGAATCATCAGACCAGTTGTATTTCACAATAGGCACAACTTTTTTAATCGGGAATTTAATATCTTTGATAATTTTAAAGATTTCTTTTATATCTTGTTCTACTGCTTGATTAATTACTAATTGCCCTTGATGAATTTTCCCATCGAAACCGTAATATTGAACTGTGATTAATCTCAAAGAGTCAATCAGTGATTGCGGAGCAGTTGTACCCTTAATTGCTTCTTTGAATGTCATATCCGAATCAATGATTACATCTTGCTTTGCATAAACATTGAAGCTAAATATAAATATTATCGATACAGCAAATGAAACCATACATTTTTGTATTTTCATAATTGTTTACAATTTAGTCTAACAAAAAATTATTATCTTTGAAAATATATTAACTATTTTTTTTAAATTAAGAAATATTTTTTTAACCAAATAATAAATTGAGAAATCAATGGCAAAGAGCAAGAAAAATTTAAAATCTAAGAAAGTTGATAATCCTTCAACTAATAAAGAAACGACTAAGAAACAAAAAGTACATCAAGAGACAAAATTCGAATTTAATTTAAAAAATCCTAAGTTCAGAGCATTTATTCCTTTTGCTATTGCCGCAATTTTATATGCTTCAATTTGGATTTTTGAACCGTCCGGACCTGTGATAGACCCTTGGTATGCCGCTGTTAAATTAGTTGACTCTGCAAATAAAACAAAAGACCCTGTTCTTAAAAATAAACTATTAAATGACGGTGGAAATCAATTAAAAGAGCTTGTGAAGAAATATCCTTTTCACGGGCGAGTTCATTTCTTCTTAGGATATTATTATTTCACAAAACAGCAATGGGATTCAGCACTAACTGAATTAAAGATTTCTGCAAAAATGGATAGCGGTGCAACTATCAATGCTTATTGGCCCCAAGCCCACGATTTAATTATTAAATCATCAGTTAATATGAGTATCATAACTGCAAGACAAAATAAATTAAAAGAATCGGAGCAATATCTTCTCTCGGCAATACCATATAAT
>CAZVPQ010000171.1:0-5588 GCA_964628675.1 uncultured Hyphomicrobiales bacterium
GGAACTAAATATTTGGTCAACTCGGCGATAAAAATGTTGTTGCTATGCAAGGGCGTTTCCATTATTACGAAGGTTATTCTATGCAGGAAATTACTTTTCCTGTCAGAGTTATGAAGTTTCTCGGAATTAAGAATTTACTTATTTCAAATGCTTGTGGCTCAATGAATCCCTATTTCAAAAAAGGTTCGATAATGATTATTGAAGACCATATTAATTTGACCGGAGACAGCCCTCTAATCGGAATAACGGATAATCGTTTCGGTCCGAGATTTCCTGATATGAGCCGCCCTTGGTCTAATAGATTAATCAAATTAGTTGAACGTATTGCTATGGATATTAACTTAAAAGTTAATAAAGGCGTTTATGCCGCTGTTACAGGACCTAATCTCGAAACAAGAGCCGAATACAGGTATTTAAGAGCTATTGGTGCTGATGTAGTCGGTATGAGTACAATACCCGAAAATATTGTTGCTCGACAAATGGGAATTGATGTTCTTGGATTGTCTGTAATTACCGATGAATGTTATCCCGACGCTTTGGAACCTGTTAATTTGGAAGATATATTGGAAGCGGCGGCTTCTGCTGAACCGTTTCTTACTAAATTGATGAAAGAAGTAGTTAATAAATTGTAAATTAGGAGTTCCTATGAAAATATATTTTATATTGATTTTAGTTTTTATTTCACTTCTATCTTGCACAAATGATGAGAAAGTTATTAATACTGTTGTAGTCCATCAAAAGTTTTTAATCGCTACAAAAGATGATAATCCCAAATTAATTCTTTATGATTCGGAAGATAAAATTATTTCTAACGACCTCTATTCGCAAATGCAAGAACCCGCTTTGACTTCGCCTATAACCAAAATCAAAGAATACGGCGGAAAACTGTTTTGCTTAATTCCTAATGAAGATAGAATTGATATAATTGATAAAGACAGTCTTTATTTGGTGAAAACACTTGATTTGTCATCTTCAAATTTAGAACCGACTGATATTTGCTTTGCTAATTCAACCGACGCTTATATTTGCCACGGCAACGACTCAACTGTTTCTTTATTCGATATGTTTAATTTAAAAATTGCTCGAACAATAAAAGTTGGGCATAATCCGGTTAGTATTGCTTCTGCCGGCAACCAAATATTTGTTACAAATCAATCTGACAATACCGTTTCAATCATTGATTCGAGAACACATAAAGTCGAAAAAGTTATTGATGTACAATTTGCACCCTCATTTGTTGCGACTTCCGGCGATTGGGAAAAAGCAGTTGTAATTTCATTAGGTAGAGGTAAATTAAACGGAAATGAAAATAAATCGGAAGCAAAAATTTCATTTATCAATGTTGCTTCAAGAGAATTGACTAATACTATTGATTTGGGTAATACAAAAATTACAGCCAAAGAACAATACCCGATTGACTTTATTATAACTAAATACGATTGGGCTTTTATACTGACCAAAACAAATTTATTAAGACTTGATGTTAGACGAGAAAAAGGTATAAATACTTTATCTGATGATAGTTATAATGGGATTGTATATAGTGCTTTGAGAAATTTAATAGCAATCATTGATAATGACAAAAACGAAATACGTGTTTCCGGTGCCTCTTCGGCTTCGCTGATTTATGCAATCAAGATGAATACGAAAATAAGCACCGTATTTCTGTATTAATCAAGAATATAACTTTATGAACAACTCTTCAAAAATATTAATAAATCTCAATTCACTTGTAAATCTCAGTTTGCAATTGAACGAGACTAATGATATAAAAGCAATATTAAATGCAAGTTTATTGAGTTTAATGGGCAAGTTAAAAATTTCAAAAGGTATTGCACTTGTCAAAACTAATACAAGAAAATCTTATGAAATTGTAGTGCAGAAAGGCAAAACCTCATTTGAAAATGCTTCTTCAATTAAAACAAATGATATATGCGATTTTGAAAACCAAGCAATTAAAGAAGAATATTTCATTTCTGCCGGTTTTCAATTGTGTATTCCTATCAAATATCAACAAGAATTATTGGCAATAATCTGTTTAGGCAAATCTATTTTGCCTTCCGGAAATAGAGAAGAAGAAAAGCAGTACACAAGTTTAGTTGCTACTATAACAGGCATTGCATTAAAAAATGTTGAATCTATACAACTATTGACAAAAGAAAATATTCAAATTGCTCAACGAAATCAATTGCTGACTACATTTTTTGAAATCAGCAGAGATTTTACATTGTTTCATTCTAAGGAAAGAATAATTCAATTGCTTTCCCATAATTTGATGGGACAATTAATGGTCTCAAAATTTGCTGTTTTTTATATCAACAATGAATCTCCCAATAATGAAATTGAGAAAATTAAAAACACATTTAATAATTCATTTGCTAATATTGATTTCAATGAATTTTTAGACTTGCAAGATATTGTGTATATTGATGAAGCTAATCTTAGCGACCAAACTACAAAAGGACTTATCAACTCCGGTGTAAAAATTATTTCCCCAATGTTGATGCACAATCAAACGAAAGGATTTCTCCTGATTGGCAATAAACAGAATAATAAAACCTTTACTGATGACGACAAATTGTTTATTAAAATCATTGGCAATACTGCTATTTTATCTCTTGAAAACGAGCGGTTAATCCGTAAGGAAATAGAAAAACAAAAACTTGAAAATGAATTATCTTTAGCTTTGGATATTCAAAAGAAATTATTACCAAATGCAAATCCGCATATACAAAATTTCGATATAAGCGGTATAAGCCTGCCTTCGAGATTTGTAGGAGGAGACTATTTTGATTTTATTGATTTGCCAAACGGCAATTTATTGATAGCAATCGCCGATGTCTCCGGCAAAGGAATGCCTGCGGCTCTGCTAATGGCTAATGTCCAAGCGGCTTTGCGTGCTTTGGCTCCTTTGGGCTTAAGTTTAGACATTCTCGTAACAAGATTAAATAACATAGTTTATCATAATACGAATTCCGATAAATTTGTTACTTTTTTCTGTGGAGAATTAGATTTGACTAATAAAACTTTCCGGTATATTAACGCAGGACATAATCCCCCTATGCTTCTAAGGAACAGCGAAATAAGCGAGTTAAAAACTGGTGGTATAATACTCGGTGTTTTCGATGATGACAATATGTATTCTATTGGTAAAATACAACTTGTAAAAGATGATTTACTTGTTCTTTATACCGATGGAGTTAATGAAAGTTCAAATGATGAATTGGAAGAATTCGGAACCGACAGATTGCAAAAATTGCTTATAAAAAATATAAATTCGAACTCCCAACATATTATTGAAAGTATAATAAACGGAATAGACGAGTTTTCAAATAAAAGCTATTATCATGACGATATAACGATTGTAGCAATTAAATCATAAAAAAAAGCCGTTATAAAAACGGCTTTCAAATAAATTTTCTATTTTTTCGCTGGTTCTGATTTTTGTTGGGAAGGAATAGGAGAAACAGGTGGAGGAGCTAAAGTTCTCGGCATCTGTTGTGCCGGTATTTGAACGCCTTCAGTTACAGGTTTTACTTGCTGTGTTGTAGTATTGCCACCAACAAAAAACTTATTGGTAAGCAAAATCAATATGAGTACAATAGCCGCAAGCCATTTTGTTATCTTAGCGAGCATATCATTTGCTCTTTGCATACCAAATACTGAACCAAATTGGGAACTAATTCCGCCAAAAGTAGCTGTTAAATCACCTTTGCCAGGTTGAAGAAGCACGACAGCTATCATTAACACTGCACCTATTAATATTAAAGCCATTAATATCGAATACATTTTTTCAATCCTAAATTTATCTTAAAAATAAGAACTACAAATATAATGAACTATTTTTTTTTTACCAATCATTTTTTATTTATTTTGCTATTTAATTGACGTTGTAATATAAAATGTATTGATTATTACTTATGAAAGAATTAGATAAACTATTGACAGGGATTGAAATTAAGTCTATTTTAGGCGATAAAAATAGAAAAATTAAAGGATTTAACTACGATTCCCGTAAATGCAAGGAAAATTTTCTCTTCGTTGCAATCAGAGGAGTACAATTCGACGGACATAATTTTATTAAAAAAGCTATCGAAAACGGTGCTAATACTATTGTTTGCGAAGATAAATCATTTATTTCCGCTAATTCCGATGACCTCACTTTTATTATAGTTGATAATTCAAGATTGGCATTGTCTAAAATTTCGGCAAATTGGTTCGATAATCCTTCCAAGAAAATGAAAGTCGTTGGAGTTACAGGAACTAATGGTAAAACTACAATTACTTTTTTAATAAAACAGCTTCTCGAAGCTAACAACTATAAAGTCGGGATTATTGGTACAACAGGTATATTTGTAGGCGAGAAAAAAATTCCCGCTACTCATACTACGCCTGAATCTCTTGAATTGCAAGGTCATCTTAAAATTATGAATGATTCCAATGTTGATTTTGTTGTTATGGAAGTTTCTTCGCATTCATTAATACAATCAAGAGTGGCTGATATTGATTTTGATTTCGCTATATTTACTAATTTAACCCACGAACATTTGGATTTTCATAAGACAATGGAAGAATACGCTTTAGCGAAAAAACTTTTATTTGATTCTATGGATAAAGGTGTTGGAATTGTTAATTCCGACGATGATTATGCAGATTTAATGCTTAAAGATTTTAAAGGTCAAACTAAACTGAAAATAGGCAGAGCTAATACAGCAGATATTCAGATTGAAGATGAACAGTTTAATAATATTAATACTTCTTTCACATTAAACTTCAAGAATGACAATAACAAAATAAAATTTGATACTCAATTAGCCGGTAGATTTAATATTGATAATGTTTCTTTTGCTATTGTAATCGCTAAATTACTAAAACTGGATAACGATTTGATTACTAATACAGTCAGAAATATTGAAGGAGCTATAGGTCGTATGCAAAAAATTGAATTAAGTAATGGAGCATTGGGCATCGTTGATTATTCTCATACTCCCGATGCATTGGAAAAAGCATTAAAAACTTGTCGTGAATTATTGCATGAGGATTCTAATTTGCTTTGCGTTTTCGGTTGCGGAGGCGACAGAGACAAAGAAAAAAGACCATTGATGGGTGCCATTGCCGGTAGATTAGCCGATTATATAATTTTGACTGATGATAATCCTCGTACAGAAAACCACGAAAAAATAATTGATATGATATACCAAGGAACCAAGAAAGGGGATAAGCAAAATACGGTGATTATTTCCAAAAGAGATGAAGCAATCAAATATGCAGTTAATCTATCTCATAAAAATGATATAATATTAGTTGCAGGAAAAGGGCATGAAGATTACCAAATCATTGGTACCAAGAAAAAATTCTTCAGCGATATAAACGAATTGAAAAAGTATATCAAAATAAATCAATAATGTGAATGGCTGTGTTGCTTATATGTAATCATCAACGCGATAAATTTTCTTTATCTCGTAGAGATTATATGGTGTGTAAATTCCGAAACTCAAAAAAAGTTTATAAAGTTCAAAGATAAGATTGTTCGTGATAGTCATCGTATGTTAGTATTTAATAAAAAGTAAGATCGAATTAACTAAAAA
>CAZVPQ010000172.1:0-5570 GCA_964628675.1 uncultured Hyphomicrobiales bacterium
CATTCTTCAAATGATTATATGTCTCCGGTTGATTTTGAAAGGAAAAAATTATCTTGACTTTGTGTCCAAAATATTGGGGTCACTCCATACTAATTCCTAATTATTATTATTTTTTATGCCTACTAATGTTTGTAGGATAATTATTTGTTTTATTTCTATTAACTTTTTTGCTAAGTGCTTGTAAATTTCTTATATCATCGGAACCACCTTTTAATTTTGGACGTATATGGTCAATTTCCCAAGTATATTTACCATTTGTAGCATAAAATTGCCAATTAATTATATTTCCCAAAGGGTCTCTTCTCCAAATATTAGGATTTTTACCTTTGATTATCCTTGCTTTGTTCCATACTTGCTCTTTTTTGCTATTAACACCCATTGTATCTCCTTTTTTTAGTTTATAAAATTGTTGTTAACCACTGATTCGGGTAGAGGGTTTTAAAACATCAGTGATTAACAACTAGGATGCATTCAATACGGACTTCATTATAATCATTGAATCAATCAAACAAATTATGATGTTGTCTATGGTTTTGTCAATGATTTCACCATATTGTATGCCGTTTATTATCAATATTTTCCTTATTTTTGTTCTTTACTAAATAATAAATAGCTATTAGCAAAAAAGAACCGGAAATCGGACTTTAAAAAAGCTAATTCTATTTATGCCAAAGCCGAACCGATGGCTCTGGACAACTCGCCGGTTCGGTTTTAATTTCAATTACTAATTACATTATCTTTAGACAATATCAAACAATAATTTGATAATCGGGTCCGTAAATACTCCATTCACCACTTTTTCTGGATTTGCCGTGAACATTATATGTCCCCGGAATATGGTTAAATGGACAATTCGTATTACTACCCAAATAAACTATCTCCCATTCAGTCGCAGTTTCCGGTTTAAAACTAATTTCATATTGGTCTGCTTCAGGAACGGGGTCCCAAATTAATGTTTGACTCGCCGGGTCATATCTAAAATTTTCCGGTGGAGCTATCATATTTCTCCTTTCATTTTATTTTAACAATTAATTATTTATTTGAGCCTTAAATGATTTAACCAGTTTGTCGTATTCCTCGGCAAAACCTAAGTACGATTCATTTAAAGCTTTAAATTCTTCTTCTTTGCTTACACTTGCTATATCGTTTGATAATGGGTACAAAGTTATTAATATATCATTTGTTAGTACGTTATATGCTTCTTTTTGGAATCTATTCATTTCTTCTAATTTTGTTATTACATTTGCTAATTTTTTATTTTTATTAAAAATGATTTTCAGGCTTACAAATAAAATTATTAGTGCAATAACCGACACAATAACAAGTATTGTTAAATAATAGTTTTTTGCTTCCATAATTTCTTTATCCTTTTTTAATATTTTTAAATCATTTTCTGCTTCCATTCTGGTTTTTAATGAATGGGTAGTTGTAATATTGTTCTTTCTGCTCAAAGAATCTTTTGTAATTGAAAATAATTCATGATAATAAAAAGCTTTATTTATATTACCTATTGCTTTATATGATTTAGTTAATAAGAGATATGTTTCTGATAATTCGTCATCGCATTTTAGTTTTTTATAATTGCCAACTGCTTCTTTCATTTTTTTAATAGCTAAATCATATTTTTTGTTTTTATAATATAGTTCTCCGTATAGCAAATTACAATCTGATAATCCTCTTTCATCTCCAATAGCTCCTGATATTTGTATTGCAGTATCCAAATATTGTTTTGCTCTTGAAATCTCTTTTTGCCTTAAGTAAATATTACTGATGTTTAAATAAGAAACCGATTCACCATATTTATCATTTAATTGCTTTTCGAGTTCTAAAGCTTGCACTTGATATTGAATTGCTTTATTTAAATCATTCATTTCCATATATACAACTGCAATATTATTGGAATTTGAGGCTAACCCCATTTTATTATTTATTTTTTTGAAGATTAATCTGGCTTGCTGATATTTTTCTAAAGCTTTTTTATTGTCATTTAAACTTGCATAAATTTGCCCAATATTATTATAAATCAATCCTATTCCTAAAGAATCAGGGAGTTCTTGTTTTATTACTAATGCATTTAGATAATATGTTATTGCCAAATCGTTATCGTTTAAATCGGAATAAAGAACGCCTAAGTTTAAATATGAATTTGCTATTCCTTTTTTATTGTTTAATTCTTTATTTAGTTTTAATGCTCTTTGCAAATATATTAATGCATCTTTGTAATTATTTTTAAAATGATAAATACGGCTTAAATTATTGTTCGCTCTTGCTTCTCCTTTTTCATTGTTTATACTATGATATTTTGCTAATGCTATTTTAAAATTTGTTATCCCTTCATCATATTTTCCTTTGATTGCTTTTTGAATTCCAATATTCATTAATGCGTCAGCT
The DNA here is from genome assembly GCA_964628675.1 of uncultured Hyphomicrobiales bacterium. Taxonomy (GTDB): domain Bacteria; phylum Bacteroidota; class Ignavibacteria; order Kapaibacteriales; family UBA2268; genus CAZVPQ01. The sequence continues at coordinate 2,392 of CAZVPQ010000172.1, forward strand.
ATTCCCTTTTGATAACTTAATCTTTTCGCCTCATTCAGAGCTTTTTTTGCATATTTATTAGATTCCATATTGTCTCGATCTCTTAAACTTTCAGAAAGCTGATTAAGTAAATCTACTTTGTGGTTTCCTTCTGCTTCAGAGGCTTTCAATAGCAAACTATCATCTTTATTTATTATACTTGCCGATAAATTTGCAGTCATAATAAATAATAGAAGCAACAAGGTGTATATTATCGTTTTCATTATTCTACTCTTTCTATTTTAATTCATCTTTAATTATTTTTTTAATTGTCTTTTTTAATTTTATAAAAAACAAATTCAAGTCTTCGGATTTTAAATCTAATTCCTTTTTTGAATCTGTTTTTTTTCTTGATTTCAATATAAAACCTCTCGGATTATTTAAATATGGCTCTCCTTTACCTCCGACAGCCCATTTGATATTGCAACCGGCTAATTTTAGTTTATACAGTAATTGGGGCTTAGGATAGGACAAACTTTCTAATTCGCTCATTAATTCTTCGGTATCCATATCGTTTTCCACTCCGAAATTTTCAAAAGTTTTATAGTTGTCGAGTATCCATTTCCTAATTCTCGACTTTATTTCTAAAATAATACCTTTATTTTTAGTTTCATATTTGACTTTTAGTTCATTACCCTTTTCATTTTCCGCAAACATAGAACCGTCACCGGATAAAAGCCAATCTAAACTTACTCCCGATTCATAAAATTTAATTAATGTTTCAAAAGAAGGGTAGTGTCTCCCTTTTGTATATTTATTTAGTTGCGTACTGTCAATTTTAATAAAATTCGAATAAAAAATATTAGATTCATAATTATTACTTATAAAACTTGATAATCTTTGATGAAAATCCATTTTATTTTCTCCATCTTGGCACATGTGCCAATAATTTTAACTTTTCTTGGCACATGTGCCTATTTATTTGACAAATAAGAACTTAAAAATTATATTTTTTGCAAAATAGTTGTTTTTTTTGTTTTTTCAAAGAAAATTATTTTATAAATTGTGATTGAATATTAACAATGGTATTTAAAATCTAATAATTGATTTTATTTTAAATCTAATTCACTATTGTTTAACAATACGGGAGAAATCCGATGATAAAGAAACCGCCTTGATATTAATTGAATCTGCTTTTTTAATAGCAGAACCGACGAGAATAATCCCGCCGGTTCCAATGGGAACTGTCAGGAGATTATTATCATCCGTCTTTAGAGCCACAAACTTTAAACAGGATGATAAATCTTCCTGATAGTTTGTTACAAATATAAATAATTCGTATATTTAATTGGAGATTTTATTATGAAAATAAAAGTTTTTTATATAGTTATAGCTTTCCTTTTTTCATTATTTTTTGTAAATAATAATGCTCTTGCCAGTGATTGTGAACCACCTGTTAATTATAATTGCACAAATTGGATACCGACTGAAACACATGATTATTTAAATTCAGAACTTGTAACTTATGGTAGTTGTACTTATGAGGTATATTATCAGAAAAAGTTTTGTATGAATGCAAATGGTGATACAATTGCACGATATATCAGAATTAATTCTTTAGACATATATCCCGACGGAGGAGATTGTCCGGATAATAATGTCCTTATGGATCGAGCAGCACAATATATGTTATTTCTTTCATCTTGGATTTTAGATATAGAGAACCCTCTTAATACTTTTGATGTTATTTTAAAAACTCCATCTTGTATGGAAAGGGATACAATTAATTTGAATCCACCTAATGGAGCTACAAGATACAGAATTCAAAGCTGTGGTAATCAATGTTGTTCGGCAACATATACAATGCAAAGGGTTGACACAAAAGCCATTATTCAAAGTAGCACTTTAGCCTCAGGAGATGAATATATTCAGTGCAGTATTAATCCTTTATCTAAGTGCAAAAATGTTTGTAGTGTTTTAAATTATCCCGACGGCACAGTTTTGGATTTCAGTTGGAGTCCCCAGTGTACTACTCCTTGTCCCGATGTGGATTTTGTAAATTTGCCTGAACAATATTTTGATGATAATCTTTTCACTCCGCCTAATCACACTTGCGACTTCAGATTGCATTATCAAACTAGAAAATGTGAAGGACTAAATGAATTTACAATAGGATATATCGATAAATTTTACGGTGATGATACTTACTTTACGTCTTATGATTTTCTACACAAAGCAATAAAAAAGGTTTTAAGCGAGGTTGAAACAATATTTGATGTGTCATTGCCTTGCACGGTTGTTGTAAGAACCCCCACTTGCTGGCATAAAACAAGTGGTGGCCAAGGTGCGTTGTATCCTTGTTATGAAACTTCCTGTTGTTCGACTACTTATAGTGTATATGATGATAATGGTACAATCAAAGCGGATACAATTCGGCATTTAAGTGATAATATATATATTTGTTCAACACCTTGTTCAAATATATGTGATGCTCAAATAATAGTAGATGAATCCGTTCCCAAAATATTGAGTGTCAATAATAATGAAAAGTTGATTAATAGTGCATTTGCAAAAGTAATACCGAATCCGACAACGGGTAAAACAGATATAATAATTATGGGAGTTAAGAAAGGAAACGCGGAATTATTGATATTTGATATGATGGGCAGGCAAATTAAATCTGTAAGGAAAGATAAGTACGGCAAAAAATTATCATTTAGTATAGATGCTAAGAATTATACAAACGGAATATATTATTTTAGTGTTAAAATTGATGGGAACATTTATTGCAGAAGTTCTTTTATAGTTAAGCATTGATAATATTAACGAGGGCAGAAATGCCCTCGCTTTTATAAATAATTTACAGGATTTTTTATGAAAAAAATAATAATACTTGTTATTTTTTTATTACCCAATCTTTTATTTTCTCAAAAGGAGGCTTATAATTGGTTTTTTGGACTTGCTTCTGGTATTACATTTAACACAAAAGACGGTAATCCAAAAATGATAAAAACCGCAGGTATAGGTTCAAATGCTTGTAGTTCTATTTCTGATAACGAAGGAGGCTTTTACATTAGTAAATCGGAAGAGAATAAAGCAGGGGCATCCGCTCTTCTTCACGTCTTATCTAATGGAGAGATAGATCCTAATTTTCATCCTAATGCAGATAATTATATTTATTCTCTTACTCTTTCTCCCGATGGCTCTACTCTTTATATAGG
>CAZVPQ010000173.1:0-5548 GCA_964628675.1 uncultured Hyphomicrobiales bacterium
TTTCTTTATTACAAAATGTAAAAGCAAAAAATGAGCAACAAATCAATTTGCAAAGACATAATTAAAAATCGTAGTGGCAATTCACGAATTGAAATAATTTATTCAAAACCCGTAGTGGCGATACAGTAAATAAAATAATTCATTCAAAACCCGTAGTGGCAATTCACGAATTGCCAAAAACGAATTGCCAAAAACAAATTGCCAAAGGAAGAAACACAAATGAAAACAACAATAATAACAATTTCTATTGCTCTTAGCTTTGCTCTGGGATATGTTTTAGGAATAAATTATTCCCACAGTATATTGCATAAGAAAATTCCGGTTGTACAAATCAAAAGAGACACAATTTTGAAAAAAGTAAAAAGCAAACCTTTGATATTGGAAAAAGTGAAAACAAAAATTATTCATACAAAGGACACGTTAATAATTACAAAACCCTTCAAGGCAATTGTAGATACAGTCATAAAACGGGATACGGTTTTTGCACAATTCCAATATCCTCAAAATTTATTTTCATTATCAATAAAAAGCAAACCTGATACTATCAAGACTTATTCAATAATCTATAAAGAATTGAAAGAGAAAAAAGAGAAATGGTGGGAAAAACCCTTAATAATTTTCAGCTCGCTTACAGCAGGTTATTTAATTGGGACATCTTCAAAATAATTTAATAGGAAAAATTATGAAAAATCAGAAATATTTAACAAAAGAAATTTTAACAAGAGATATTCAAAATTCATTTTATAAATATCTCGACATCTTGCCCAATCCGGATAAAATATTGAGCAGGACAGGTAAAACAATTGAAACTTATCGAGAATTGAAAAATGATGCACATCTTTGGAGTTGCATTCAATCACGCAAAAGCGGTGTGCTATCTTTGGAAAATAGAATCAATCAAGGCAAGTCATCACAGTATATAACAAATGAGATAGAGAGCATTTTTGACTCTCTTGATTTATATCAAATCATCAGAGACATACTCGAAGCACCATTATTCGGTTATCAGCCCTTAGAAATTATTTGGGAAGTTGCAGGTAGAAATAACAAGATGATTGTTCCCAAACAAATCGTTGCAAAACCGCAGGAATGGTTTTATTACGATGGTAAAGGCGAACTTAAATTCAGAAAAGCCGGCAAATTCAAAGGTGAAGAAATACCACCGATGAAAATAATTAACGTACAATTCGAATCATCTTATATGAATCCTTACGGCAATTCACTGCTGGCAAAATGTTATTGGCCCCTGAAATTCAAAAATGGCGGATTGCGATTTTGGATTAATTTTACCGAAAAATACGGTATGCCGATGCTTGTCGGTCAATACTCACGTGGAGCAAGTCAAGATGAAGTTCAAAAACTTGCTGACTCATTGAACGATATGACACAAGACGCAATAATAGTAACGCCGATGGATGTAAAAGTTGAAATGAAAGAAGCCGTGAAAAGCACTTCCGTTGAACTTTATCGTGAGTTGATAAAACATTGCAATGCGGAAATTTCCAAAGCAATTCTTTCGCAAACACTAACAACAGAACTCGACAAGGGTTCATATGCCGCCGCTCAAACACATTATCGAATCAGAAGAGAAGTGATATTATCGGACATCAGATTAGTTGAATCAACTCTGAATAAAATCATCAAATACATTGTCGATTTGAATTTCAATGCGACTGAATATCCTAAGTTCAGCATTATCTTTAATGACTCGGAAAATGAACAAAGAATAGAAAGAGACTTAAAAATCTCTCAAAGCCAAAACATACAGTTAACTAAAAAATACTTGATGAATACTTATGGGTTTAAAGAAGATGATATTGAAGTGAGGGAATAATTGAGTAATTGGGAACGAATATTTTCCATTGTCAGAATGATTATCGAATAAGAACAAAACGGAAAAGAGAGAGCTGAATACGGCAAGCAAATACTAAAAGAGCTTTCACTGAGATTAACAAATGAATTTGGCAAAGGATTTTCCGTTACTAATCTTAAACAAATGCGAAGTTTTTTTCTGACTTTTTCAAAAAGTCAGACAGTGTCTGACGATTTCAAATTAAGCTGGTCTCATTATATAAAACTGATGCGAATTGAGAATGAACAAGAGAGAAAATTTTATGAAATAGAAGCTATTGAAAATAATTGGAGTTTGAGGGAACTGCAAAGACAATATGATTCTGCATTTTTGTAATGACAAGATACTTATCGAAAGAATAAGGGTCAATGTAAAAATTAGGGGTGAGAGATAAAACGGAAGAAATAAATTGGCAAAGGGGCAAGCACCTCTGCATCCCTAAAGAACTTTACGAATATCTTGCTATAATATAATTGATTGCTTTGGAATAGCAAATAACAACAGCTTACGGATGCAAGAGGGCTTGCCCTCTTGTTTAATGTTTCAAAATAAGGAAAGTATAAAATATTCAAATCGAATATTTACATTTAATGTCTTTATCCTCCCCCTAATTTTTTTACATTGAGCCAAGAATAAATAAATTTGGTCAAATATTACCATATTACGAGGACAACAAATAAATCGAAACTGCTCCGAGAAATATTCCTATGCCTTGCTTTAAGCCGATTGTTTCACTGAACAAGTACATTCCCAGCACAACTATCAACAGCATAGAACCGATTGTTAACATCGGTGTCAATTTGCTAACGGGAAAAAATCGTAATAAATATACTTGCAAGAAAAAAGTAGTAATGTATATTACGGCACCTATACCAACGAATATATAAAATTCGGTTTGTTTCATTGTATAAAACGCACCTTTTTTCAATGATACTTGTGCCACTGCCAACAGAATAATTGTAACATATATTAATAAAAACTTGTAATTCATTTTTTCTTCTTAACTATGGCAGTGAATAAAAAATATCATTTAAATAGAACAAAGTATAAGCCAAGGCAAAAACAATGTAAATACTGACAATAAAACTACCCCATTTCTTCCAATTAAAGTTTTCAAATTTATTATTATATAGCAACAATAATAAAACAGGAATTGCATTTGCAAAATATCTGCCCTGAAGTCCGAATATCTGTTTGGCTCCAACAGGCGAATAGAAGTAATTCATCACTATTATGCCTGCAATAGAACCGAAACCGATAACAAAAGCAATTGATTTCTGATAAAATTGTAGAACTATCTTTTTATTACTATCATAGAAAGCAACAAAGAGCAAAACCAACCCATGTATTAAGAAAAACCAATTAGGAAGCAGAGTGTATGAATAACCGAATCTGCCGATTGTACCACCGGTCCATTCTTGTCTGAAATGGTCTAAATTCTCAGCGAGATTACTCAAAGCAGTTCCCGGATCTTCCAAATTCATTTCTAAATTCTGATGCCAATTGCCCCCGAAATCTTTTTGTAATTTTGCCGTAGTCTTTTGATGATAATGTTGTGCCGATAGTATTTTCCCCCAAGTCCAATTAGGCATAGAAAAAAGCAGATATGAAAAAATAAACATCGCCGCATAAATAATAATGGGTTTAATATTAATCTTCACTTTTTTCATAGGTATCAGTAAAAATAAGAATGGAATTAAAGGATAGCCGTCCTTGGCGAATCTATGTAATATCATTACTGCTATTAATAAAATTAATTCTCTCCACCCTAAGAAAGAATTTTCTTCCAAAGCATATTTTAGAACCAATGCTAAAAATAAAACCGTTAGCGAAAATGAGAGAACGTCATACGTAACCGATGAACCTTGATAAAGAGTCATTGGTGTGAGAGCATACAGCATAAAAGCATTTTTTAAAATCGGAGTTATTCTTATTGCAAAAAATATTATCACAATATAGAATATCAAACTGCCTATTCTACCGAACCAGCCCAGCCAAACAGGATTGGAATTTATGTACTGACCAATAGCTATTCCTGTTGCCGCTGGAATAAAACCCACGGGATTTAATGAGTGATGAAAATCATGATAAAATACTTTATTATGAGGATATAAAGGGATATTCTCTGCTTCTTCGAGTTTTTGTTTGCTGATTTTCACATCTTTTGAAAATCGAATCCCTTGAAATTTTTTAGGGACTTCAATAATATTGACGGGTATTTCCGCACCGATTTTATCGGGTCCTTGCTCGGGCAAAATAAACCCTTGTGATAATATATATGAATGAATAAAATGCCTGTCTTCGTCATTAGTTTGAAACGGAGGATTAATAAAAACAAAGAATAAACCGAATATTAACCCTAAAATTGCGAATAAATATTCCGGTGGAATAGAAATGAAATTTTTCTTTTTACTAGTTTTATTAATTTGTTTAGCCATATTTATTTTATTTAATCATTATAAAATTTCAATTTAAGAATACTATAGAAAAAACTGGAGAAAATAATTTGAAAACCTGTTATTAATAATGTTGATGAAATAATTACAATTCTCATAGAACTACTTATCGACATATTAGCAAACCAACCTCTTTCTACCAGCAATAGAGAAATAATTACTCCCCCTAATCCAATCATAAATATTACAAAACCTAAGAAAATACCTTTTTCCAAAGTTGCATATTTTAATAATTTATTTAATCTTTTATGTTCGGGGAGCAATTTCTCCTGCACTGCAAAAACTTTTGTCAAAATAGCAAAAGAAACACCTTGAATACCAATAATAATTAAGGCAGAAGCATATAACATCGTATGAATATCAAGATTCAATCTTGGTCCCGGTAATAACCAAATACTTAAAGCCAATCCAAAAATAATTAAAAATATTCCCGGATATAGGAACAACCAACGAGGGCTAAATAATAGTAGAAATCTTAAATGTCTCCACCCGTCTTTAAATGTATTCAAATGTGCCGGTCCGCTTCTGCCGGCAGGCAACATTTTCGTAGGTACTTCCGTAATTTTTAAATTTTTCAACGTTGCTTTAACTATCATCTCGGAAGCGAATTCCATACCGCTTGCTCTTAAATTCATTTCATCAAAAGCTTCTTTTGTAAAGGCTCTTAATCCACAATGGAAATCTTTAATCTTGCTGTGAAAGAATATCCTTCCCAAGCCGGAAAGTATAGGATTACCAATATATCTATGCAAAAAAGACATAGCATCTTTTTCAATCCCGCCTTTGAATCGATTGCCGACGACAAGCTCGTATCCTTCGTGCAACTTATCAACAAACGGTTTTAAATTTTCAATATCGTGACTACCGTCGGAATCAGCCATAATAATATATTTGCCTTTTGCTGACTTTATACCTCCTATCAAAGCACTGCCATATCCTCTGCCTTCCACATCAACAACTCTTGCTCCTTCGGATATAGCAATTTCAGCAGAATTGTCGGTGCTATTATTATTAGCAACAACAATCTCGCCATTTATATTGTTCATTTTGATAAAGTTAACAGCTTGTCTGATACAATTACCAATGGTCTCTGCTTCATTCAAGCAGGGCATCACTATAGAAAGTTCATATTTGGTATTGTCTTCTTTTTGCATCCTATCCTATAAATAATATATATTATTATTGATTCGTCCCTGAATTTAAAAATTTAATTTACAAAATTTTATGAAATTATTATAAA
>CAZVPQ010000174.1:0-5547 GCA_964628675.1 uncultured Hyphomicrobiales bacterium
TTTTTGAAATAATTTTAAATTGATGAATAGATGAAGAGTAAAATATACATTTTGCTAATAGGTATTATTTTAATGAATACTAATTTATTCGCTGTTAACTCATTGCTAAAAGGAAAAGTACATGAAATTAACGGTGAGGATATTTCCTATGTTCTTATAAGCATTAACCCGGGAAATCACAAAGTTTATACAGATAATAAAGGTGATTTTCTCATCAAAAAAATCCCCTTAGGAAAATATCAAATAAAATTCCATCATCTTGGATTTCAAACAAAAGATACTCTTATTACAATTAAATCAAAAGATACTGTTTCCTTAAATATATCAATGGAAATAAATGATGTTATGACTGATGAAGTTGTTGTTACAGGTACGAGAACGCTAAAAGAAATAGAAAACAACCCGATTCCTACTCAAGTTATTAGCGATAAAGATATGGAACACAACGGCGGGACTCGGCTTGATGAAATACTTATGGACGAAACCGGATTAAATGTTACTGAATTTTTGGGAAAAGGTGTTCAAATCCAAGGGCTTGATGAATCCTATGCTTTGATTTTGTTAAATGGTGAACCTGTAATTGGCACTATGTCCGGCGGACAATTTAATCTTGATAGATTTGCAATTGGAAATATCGAAAGAGTGGAAATAGTCAAAGGTCCTTCTTCATCATTATATGGAAGTAATGCCCTTGCCGGTGTAATAAATCTTATTACGAAGGAGCCAGATAAATTTTTACGAATTAATACAGAAGGCAGATACGGTACGTTCAATACAAAAGAATTAAGTTCAGAATCTCAGATTAAAATGGCAAACGGTAAATTGGGAATTAATTTATTTGGTGATTACAAGACCACAGACGGATATAAAACTAATAAAAATATTGTTAGAAATACTGTCCCAAAAGACAAGAATTATACTTTATCCTCTGAAATATTTTATAATTTTTCACCCGATACAAAAGCCATCTTGAGAGCAAGATATAATAATGAATTGCAAGAAAATCAATTTATAGGCAATTCCAATATTTTAAATAATGAAGAAGCAACATTGATTGACCAAAATTATTCAATAACTGCAAAACATCGTTATTCGCCCAACTCATCTGTAAAAGCTACCTTGTACCAAACAAGCTATGATACGGAAACCTCTTTTTTTGAAGAACAAAGCGGTACTTTATCGAATTTTAGTTTTTATAATCAAAGCTTAACAAAATTCGAGTTAATTGCCGATAGAATTATTGCTACTTCACACCTTATTACTTATGGTGGGGGATTGAATTTAGAAAGTGTTGAATCCGACATTGTAGAAAACAGAAAAGTAAAAGCACAATCTTACTTTGCTTATGCTCAAGAAGATTGGGTTTACTCAGACCAATTGGATATTATCGGAAGTTTGAGATTTGATAATCATAGTGATTATGCTTATCATTTCAGTCCAAAGATTGCTTTTTCTTGGGAGCCGATTTCAGATTTAACTTTCAAAGCAAGTGTTGGCAATGGCTTCAAAGCACCTACAACTGAACAATTATATCTGAATTGGCAGAACCCAACAGAAGGATACAGTGTTTTCGGCGTTAGAGGTGTTACCAAAAGACTTGCTGAACTAAAAGAAAAAGGTCTGATAAGCGATTATTTAATTGACCCGTCAATGATAAAAGAATTAAATCCTGAAAAATCATGGTCTTATAATTTGGGTTTATCTTATCTGGCATTTGATTTTATTCATACTAACATCAATTTATTCAGAAATGATGTATCCGATATGATTGAATGGCAAGTTATAGCAGAAGACAAAACTAATCTTCATCGTTATTTTACATATTTCAATCTTAATAGCGTATATACTCAAGGTATAGAAGCTAACATAAAATTGGATTTCTTAAAATATTTTAAATTGAGTTTGGGATACCAATATTTGGAAGCTTATGACAACAGCATTCTCGATAAAATAAAAAAACAAGAAATATACAAAGTTGGTTCTACCGGAGTTACCCGTCCTGTTCAAGAAGTAGAATATGGAGGATTGATGAATAGGTCTAAACATACAGCAAATATAAGATTGCAATTTGACTATCCTGAATATGGCTTTTATACATATATACGCGGTATTATCAAGAGCAAATTCGGTTATAAAGATAAAAATGGAAATAATATTTTGGATAACGACAATGAATATATTGATGGTTATCAAATTTGGTATTTAACTGTTTCAAAAGAAATATATGATTTATTTACTTTACAAATAAATGTTAAAAATTTGTTTGATTTAAAAAATAAAGACATTTTAATTACACCGGGAAGATCAATTTTTTTGAATCTCATTTATAATTATTCTATTAATTAATTTAAGGAGGGCTATTATGCTCAAAGTATTAAATATTTTCGTTCTCTTAGCTTTTGTAGTACTAATTCAATCTTGTACCGAAGACAAAGTTGTTGAACCTGATGTTACGCAAGGAAACCTCGAAGTAAAAACATTTACCGACTTACCAGCTGATGTTGACAGGCAACCTAGCGAAGATCCTACTTATACACATTTCAGTTTCAAAACCGGAACAATAGTTGAAAATTCAGAAGATTGGGATTTAGGATTTTCGGAAACAACTATTATCACAAATCCTAGTAAAAGTACTGTACAGTTCCTAATAAATCAGGATTTCAATTCTTTAACTGAAGCACCGGAAACCGGATACGAAGAAAAAACAGCCGATAATAAAATCCAATGGTATAACTATAATCACGAAACACATGAGATTTCCGCCAAACTTGGTGTTATTGTGATTAAAACTTATGATGGTAAGTATGCAAAAATGAGAATAATCAATTACTATCAAGGAAATCCGACAGAATATAATCAAGAAAATAAATCAAGATACTATACATTTGAATATATATATCAACCTGACGGAAGCAGAAACTTCTAATTGATTTGAAAAAGCAAACCCCGTTACTGTACGGGGTTTTTTATAATATCTTATCTCTTACTGCCAACCCATTTGCCTTTTATAGCATAGAAATACCAATGTAAATAGTCGTCCCTGAAAAAGCAGTTAAGTACAAATAATAATAACAAGAAGCAGAAAAATAAGTATTGGATAAAATACAAGAAAGATTTAAAGGAAATAAGACTGCTTATAATTTTGCTATTTTTCAATTTGTAATGATTGTGCTCATCAGTCTTAGTATTTTCAAAATGCCTCTTAATCCGGACTTCAATGTTATAAAATCCTCCAAATTTATTCAGAAAGTTACAACAAAGCAGGATTTTGTATTTTACGTTATGGATGAAAAATATCAATATTGGGACCCAACTTATTTGTTTCATTGTCAAAGACTGGGATTTAATCTTAGTCTGGCAAATCTTGAAAAAGAGAACTATGTAAACGAAATTGCAAATAAATACGAAACAAATTACAATAGAGAATTCATCTATATTCCCAATAAATTCAAAAATGATATACAAATTGAAAAACTACACCTGCATCTGAAACCATTCAAAAAAGACAGCATAGGAATTTTATATAAATTTCTTAACTAGTCAACTTTTCTTTCAATTCTTTCAAATCGTTTATGGGTTGCTCGCATACGAAATTATGACATAAATATATTGTTGGCTTATTGCCAATCATTTTCATCTCTTTTAGCATCGGATTTATTTTCTCCAAATCCTTATCAATATCTTTCTTGAAAATCACTACCTTGTTCGGCAAATAATATGAATTTATGATTGATATAATTGGTTGAATATCTTTAAGATGATTCGCTACAATTACAATTTCTTTGAAATCTGCAAATTTATTCATCAGTGAATTCAAAAATTGAGTATAGCCATTGGGTGCATAATTTATATTTCCCGAAAAATATTTTATCAGTTCGTCAGCTTTTTTGTCATAATGCAAATCACCGGTAAATTTTGATAAATATATCAAATCCATCAAAGCAACAGAATTCCCCGATGGCGTTGCACCGTCATAAATTTCTTTTTTGCGTGTAATCAATTCCTCCGAATTGTCGGCAGTAAAGAAAAAGCCATTATTCTCATTATCCCAAAAATGCTTGAGCATATAATCAGTAAGTTTAATAGCTGTTTTCAGATATTTGGCTTCAAAGCTAACTTGATAAAGTTCAATTAATCCCCAAATCAAAAAAGCATAATCATTCAGATTTCCTATAATTCCATATTCATTGTCTTTGGCTCTATGATAAACTTGCATATCTTTGTTAATAAATTTGTCAATCATAAGGTCAGCGGCTTTTTTCGCAGAATTCACAAAATCCGAATTATTAAAAACAAAACCCGCCATTGATAACGCCGCAATCATTAAACCGTTCCAATCTGTAAGTATCTTGTCATCTTTGAACGGGTGAACTCTTTTATCTCTGTATTTAAATAATTTCAATCTGGATTTTTCAATCAAATCTCTAATATCGTTAGAACGCAGATTCAATTCCTTTGCCCATTCATCAATAGTCTTGCTAAGATATAAAATATTATTTTTCGAATCATCTTCACCCTGCCCCTCTGTGAAATTACCTTCCTTTTTCACATTGAAAACTTTAATAAACACGTCGGCATCTTTTTTCAAAATTGATTTTATTTCGTCATAAGTCCAAACATAAAACTTGCCTTCCACTCCGTCGCTATCAGCATCTTCCGCAGAATAAAATGAATTGTTTTTTGAGGTCATTTCCCTTTGAATATAAGTAACAATTTCATAAGCAATATTCTTATAATTATCATTTTTACTTACTTGATACGCCTCAGTATATGCAATTAAAAGTTGGGCTTGGTCATAAAGCATTTTCTCAAAATGAGGCACAAGCCATTGTATATCGGTAGAGTATCTATGGAAACCAAATCCGATTTGATCATATACTCCGCCTTTTCTCATTTCCATAAGCGTATTTTCCACCATAAGCAAAGATTGAGGGTTTTTTCTCAGATGATAATATCTTAATAAAAAAGTGAGATTATGAGAAATAGGAAATTTCGGACTATTGCCAAATCCGCCATAAACCTCATCGTAATTTGATTTCAAACCCTCATACGCTTTATCAAAAGTCAAAAGCGAAAGATGAGCAGAAATTACTTGATTGGAATTTGATTGCAGTTTTTTTGTTATATCTTCGGCTGACGAATCAATATCACTACGTTTATTTTCCCACAAATCATTAACTTGGATTATCAATTCCTTCAAACCAATACGCCCGTACATACTTTCTTTCGGGAAATATGTGCCGGCGAAAAAAGGTTTCTTATCGGGGGTCATAATTATCGTTAGGGGCCAACCACCGCTCCCTGTTATCATTTGACATACTTCCATATATATAGCATCAATATCGGGTCGCTCTTCCCTATCGACTTTGATATTAACAAAACTTTTATTCATAAGCTTGGCAATCTCTTTATCTTCAAAAGATTCGTGAGCCATCACATGACACCAATGGCAAGTGGAATAACCAATTGATAAAAATATAGGTTTATCTTCTCTTTTTGCTTTGTCGAATGCTTCTTTGCCCCAAGGATACCAATCAACAGGGTTAT
>CAZVPQ010000175.1:0-5541 GCA_964628675.1 uncultured Hyphomicrobiales bacterium
TTAACACTTCTTTTGGTTTCAATTCATCTAATTTTTCAGTTAAATTATTTATATTGCCAACAATCGGCAAGTTTTCCCGCTTTGCTATTTCTTCTATTTCATTTGTATCAGTATTATCATCATCTACTAAAATTATACCGAGTGTATGATAGCCCCAATTTTTTGAATTAATAATTTGATGATATAAATCCTTGACTTTATTTAAATTTCCGACAATAACGGCAGGATATACAATTATACCTTTTGCTCTAAATACTTTCTGTATTTTTCGAGCGAGATAACGTCCCAGACTTACTGAAAAACCGATAATGGCAAAATAAACTAAAAAGAGTAAACGGGGTTCTTTGTTTTGACTATCGAACAACCAGATCAAGAAAAATATCAAACTGCCAAAAAATGCAACACGCAAAACAGTAAAAAATTCATCGAAAGGAGAGCGAACATACCAGTTTTTATAAAGTCCCGAGAAACCGAAAATTACTATCCAATAAATTAGAATAAATATTGCACCTAAAAGAAAATCGCTTAATACGAATTGAACATGAGAGCCGAATAATCCCGATTGAAATCTCAAATAATATTGCAATGAATAACTAATGAAAATAGAAATAATGTCTGCCACCAACTGTAGAACAGGCGGCGGGAATTTTACTTTATATGTCTTTTTCTTGTTCATTTTATTCTCAATTCAGATTTCGGCAATCAGAATTTTTTACCCCCATTTTGCATTCTGACCTTTAAATAAAAATCTAAAAATACCAAATAAAAAACCAATATTCATACTGACTATGAATAATAATAGTTTAAACGGTAAAAAATTTATCTTTAATTTTTCTAATATCCAACCAATAATTGCACCAAAATATAGTATTCCTTGTAAAATAATTAAAGGATAAAATAAATATGAATCCGGGCTTAGCAATATTGTGCCAACGGCAATAATAATTAAATATATTGGCGAGAACCATCTGAGTAATTTATGATTCCAAACAAAAAATGAAACCCAACCGTATTTAGGACTTAATAATTCCTTACAAGCCCAGACTGTTGCTAAACCACCTGCGGCAACTCTTACTCTTCGAGAAAATTCAATATTTAACGACTTTTTTCTTACTTCTTTTACATTTATCTTTGAATTAAAAAACACTCTTTTACCATTAGCAATTACCTTATACAGTGGATATAAATCATCACAAACGAATTCATTTGGTAGGGGCGAATAATAGTCTTTTTTTAATCCGTAAAATGCACCTAAACTGTTTATTGTCGATGATATTTCGGACTCATAAATCCTCAGATTCTTTTCATATTTTTGATAACTCGTTTCCCCTTGCCTTCCCGAATTATCATTTCCAATTTCATCGACAGATAACATTGATGCAATAATACTACCAACGTTTTCATCATTAAAATATGCAATAATTTCAGAAATTGTGTTTTTTTCAACTCTGATATCTGCATCCATATAAAAAATAATATCTGTCTTTGCTTTAGGTACTAATTGATTGAGAACATCATTTTTTCCGGAGCGTTCGTATTCATAACAAAACAAATTAGGATATTGATTTTGGAGTTCATTAACAATTTCTACAGTTCTATCGCTTGAACCGTCTGAGCCAACAAAAACATTAATTAATTCATTGGGATAATCCGAATCATAAATAGAAATAATCGCATCTTTAATCAATTCTTCTTCGTTATATGCTGCGATTATAATAGAAATTTCAGGTTTGAATTCATTAGAAGTTTTTATTGGTTTCGAAAAAATTTTAGATGCAATGGCTAAAATTAAAGGATACAAAACAAAAACATTAATTATGAAAAAAATGCAAATTAAAATAACAATTTCTATTAAATTTTTATATTCTGCCATAGATACTAAAAATCCTCAAACATTAATTTCAGATAAATAAATTGTTCTGAATGATTATTGATGTTTCTAAAGCAATAGTTTGCTTTGATACTAAATCCTCTGATGAATTCCCAACCGAATTCCAAATTGATTTTAAATATTTTCTGTAAATCACCATCTAAAAAAGTTACAGTTTCAGGATCAATCGGATATCTATGGGTTTGGAAAATGTCTCCACCAACATTCTTAATCAAATTGCGGTTTTTATTGTAAATATTTGCTCCGTGCCTTTGATAAGAAATTTTTAAAACTATGGGATAACGCTGTCCCCACCAATATTGTCCTATAAGAGAAATCTCATCTGAATTAGGCAATAAATTTGTTCCGATTGGCATTTGGTCATTTGTATAAGTATTAATTGAGTCGAAATGAGTGAATGTATAAGGTTCAACTCTTGCATATTCAATTCCGAAATCAATATTAGAATGAGATGCATATATCGCGGAAATATTCCAAGCCGATTTATTGCTCCAAAATCCGGTTCCTATTTTGCTGAAAATCAAGTCATCTAAGATATAACTGCCTTTAATTTCAACATTATCATAAGGTCTTACGGTAAAATCTCCACCCATCAATGAATTATCTCTGTCGTGAAGAGAATGCTCCAACGATTTAAAAAAACTCAGAGGATTTAAATACGTTATGTCCATGCCTCTTTTTGAATAAATAATTGCTTCCCAAAAAGCAATTTCTCCCCATTTGGGTTTTAAAGCAAATCTATGCATTGCGAGATACTTGCTGGGAAATTCGGAATTATATCCGGCAATTACATTAGCATTGTCAGTTGCCAATAAACTCCCATGCAGAAATTGATAGCTAAAATTCGTGAATTTTGCTCCTAAATTAATTGCATCGATTGCAGGAGAGTATGATGATAAAAATAATCTTTGATTTAAACCCGAACCAATAAGTTTCGTTTCTCTACCAATGTTTGCATAGAACCAATTATAATTAAAAGTAACATGCGATTCGGAAAAATCGAAATCACTATTTAAATCGGCAAACTTAACATTTTTTTGAAGTTTATGAATTTCTTTAAGTGCCAGATTTCTTTCACCACCGAGTATAGCACCGTTTGTAGCTTGCAGATAATAACCGAAATGCGAACCGAGAGAACCATATAAACGAAACCCGAGATTTCCCATTTCTACATTATGCAGTTTATCTTTATCAGACAAAGCAAGTGTTTCAAAAGAACCGAGAGGCTTTATGTTTACAGTATTGCTCGAATCTTTAAAATGATAAAAGAATTTATCTTTATCCGAAAAGAATTCCTTACTTAATACTTGATTACTATCGGAAGAACTATAAAAAACGACTGCCTTTTCATTGTAAACTAAATCGAATTCGAGTAAATATCTTGTTAAAATCTCTCTTTCGTTTTCACTAAGTTTGGATTTATTATTATTAATTTCTTTTAGAGCTTCAACAATTTCTTTTCTTTGCAGTGGTAGGGAAGAGGTGGAAAAATGAGGCAGTAATCCCTTTGTCTCTATACGTTCTAAATATTGATATACAGGATTAGAAACAGGCACATTTTCAATTTGAGAATAAGCCAAATTTATACTAAAAAAGAATATCAATATTTTAACAAATTTCAATCAAACCTCTCAACATTATTCATTAATTTAAAATCAATTTTCAATATTACAAATTTCAAATATTTTATTTCAATTCAGAATTCTCTGTGTCATTCTGAACGTAGTTTCCGAAACTAGTTCGGAACAGAAAAGAATCTCTTTTTTAATAAACAATACATAAAAATTCTCAATTCAGCATTCATCATTTAGAATTAATTAACGTGTAATATACCAAAGTACATTAATCAAAGTAGCAACCGAAGTAATAGCACCAATAAGCATAGTCCAAGTTTGAGCTTTTACCTCAGGTGGAATATATGGAGGAGCAGGAACATAAATTTGGTCTCCTGCAAAAACAAAAACTCCGGAATCATCAGCCACCCAAGATTTATTTTTGCCTCTTATAATTCTTGATGCAGATTTCTCAGCTGATTCGGTATAACCTCCGGCTTGGGCAATATACCAGTCCATAGTTTTGTTTTCCACATAAGGCACATACCCGGGATTTCTAACTTGTCCGTAAACATAGACGGATTTAGGGTTAGACGGAATTTTTATTACATCACCATCTTTTAAAGTTATATTAGCGGATTTAACGTTTTTATCAAATACGGCAACAAAGTCGGTTGAAACAGTAGGTTGCCTCATCAACATATCAATTTTAAAACGTGTAGTGTCCTGTGCAGTCAAATTGCTATGTTGGAAATTTTCAAGTAAACGGTAGTTCAAAGTTTTGCTATTGGAAATATAATTATCACGTCTGATGACATAAGCCAAGGGCAAATAAGCATTTTCGGTAAATCCGCCAGCCATATTGATTATATCTTTTAGTTTGGTTTTATTAGGGTCAATGGTATAAACACCGGGTTCGTTTACTTCTCCGACAACAGAAACGACACCTGAATTTTTAATTTTAGGTTTGACCTTTTCGCCAATAGTAATAATACTTCCTGATTCCAAATTAACATCTTCACTTAATAAATTCAATTTATCATCAATTTTTAAGTTTATTGTTTTATTTGATTCAGGTAAAAATAATTTTACTTTGTTCAAATCGGCATTTTGTTTTAAACCTCCTCCGAATTTGAGAAGTAATGAAGCTTTATCGCCAATTTTAAAAGGTAATACTGCCGGTCTTAGAACGCTACCTGCTATTGTGATAACAGGATAATCATCAAGATTGAAAGGCACATAAATTTTATCACCTTCGTTAATATAAGGGTCATATTTTGAATCATTAAAGAATTGAGATTTCTCCAAATCCGCATTGATACTTTGACCGTCGTTATGGACAACTGTTATATTCCTGCTAAAATAAGAAGAAACATAAGGCATACCTGAATTAGAAAACAATTCTTGATATAATTTCGTTCTAACTAATTTATTAACTAAAATATTATTTTGTTGGTAGGATAGCAAATTCGATGATTTCTGCTGATTTGCAAATTTAATAACAGTTGATATTCTGAAAGAAGCAGGAAAAGTGTATGTGCCGGGGATTTCCACATTTCCTGAGACTTCAATAACTACATTCCTCGGATGATATAAACTTATGTAAACTTTTGCTTTTGGATTGGAATTTTTTATTGCTTCGATAATCATATTTTTAGCATCTGCTAAAGTTTTTCCTGTTAAATCCAACATTCCAATTCTTGGGACTATCACAGAATTTTCAGG
Source organism: uncultured Hyphomicrobiales bacterium (assembly GCA_964628675.1). Classification (GTDB taxonomy): domain Bacteria; phylum Bacteroidota; class Ignavibacteria; order Kapaibacteriales; family UBA2268; genus CAZVPQ01. The sequence goes on from CAZVPQ010000175.1 coordinate 5,170, forward strand.
ACTAATAACGATAGGGTTTTTCTGAGATAAGGCAGTCAAATTTTGAATAATTAAAACATCACCCGGTCCAACTAAATAGTAGTTATCATCAACTATGTTTCCTACAGGCATAGCAGATGCTTTACTAAGTTGGCTATTGTTTAATTGTTTTAATGCATTACCCTTAAAAATATTTTCCATATCAAAGGAAGAAGCTCCTTTGGATTGACCAAAGCACAAACTTGATGTAAAAAGAAAAGCAATCAACAAAATCAATTTTTTCATATCCATATCTCAATATTAATACATTAACAAAAATAACTCAACTTACAAAGTTAAGAAACTTCAAATAATTTTTTTTAAATAACTTTTAAAACATTAATTATCTATAGT
>CAZVPQ010000176.1:0-5532 GCA_964628675.1 uncultured Hyphomicrobiales bacterium
GGCTGGAGTTGGAATTCTCACGAATATATATCTAATGACAAAATAGTATTAAAAGGCAGTGGGGTTTTACCTAATCGCTATTCAGGTAAATTCATTAAATTAAATTATTCAACTTATCTCGGCGATTCATTAAAGTCAAATGATATTTTTAGTTTACAAGATGCAGATTGTCAAATGAGCGAACCTTTGAATATTAATATATTATTCACGGGAGTTTGTGCCGGTGATTTGAGATTAGTAAAATTTTCCAATGACAAATTTCAAATATTTGAACCAAAACCTAACCCCGCTACTTATGAAACTACTTTGGTTTTCATTCTGCCGTTTAAAGTAAAAGGGGAAATTGATTTATATAATGAAATGGGAAATAAAGTTCTAATAATAGCCGACGAAGTTTTCCCGTCAGGCAAAAATCAAATTAAAGTATCATTAGATGCTTTGCCTTCGGGAGTATATTCTATTTTATATGATTTCGGAAACGTAATTATCACAAAACGCTTAATTATTATTAAATAGTCGTCAGTAAATCCGACTCTTACTCTAAGTTTTTCTTTTACTAATATCCGTTTGTATATTTGGAACAAAGATACTTATTTAGAAAAAAACGAAATAATTTATTGCAATAAATAATAGTATTTGATAACTTGCATATCTGATTATTTCGTAAATAATAAATAGTTGTTTTATAAACTAATAGAAGTAAATACAATGTCCGGAACAAAAATTACAATCGAAAATGGTGTATTAAATATACCAAATGATCCTATTATTCCTTTTATTGAAGGCGACGGTATAGGTCCCGATATTTGGGCGGCAACAGTTAGAGTATTAGACGCTGCAGTAGAAAAAGCATACAATGGCGAAAGAAAAATTCATTGGAAAGAAGTATTTGCAGGCGATAAAGCTTTCAAAAATACCGGTGAATGGTTGCCACAAGAAACACTTGATACTATAAAAGAGTATATTGTTTCAATCAAAGGTCCTTTGACAACTCCAATTGGTGGAGGTATCCGCTCTTTGAACGTTGCTCTCAGACAACAACTCGACTTATATGTTTGCCAACGCCCTGTCCGTTACTTCGAAGGAGTTCCTTCACCTGTAAAACACCCCGAGAAAACTAATATGATTATCTTTCGAGAAAATTCCGAAGATATTTATGCAGGAATTGAGTGGATGACCGGTACTCCCGAGGCGAAAAAAGTTGTTGACTTTCTTATAAACGATATGGGCGTAAAGAAAATTCGCTTCCCCGAAACTACTTCAATCGGGATTAAACCTGTATCTAAAGATGGAACCAAAAGAATTGCTCGTGATGCTATCAAATATGCATTGAAACATAATTTGCCTTCAGTTTGCTGGGTTCACAAAGGTAATATTATGAAATTTACCGAAGGTTCTTTCAAAAATTGGAGCTATGATGTTGCAGAACAAGAATTTGCTGACAAATGCTGGACTTGGCGTCAATATGACAAAATCAAAGAAGAACAAGGCACTGACGCCGCAAATAAAGCTCAAAACGATGCTTTGGCATCAGGAAAAATTTTAGTCAAAGATTTTATTTGTGATGCTTTCTTGCAACAAATTCTAACAAGACCCGATGAATATTCTGTGATATGCACATTGAATCTCAATGGCGATTATATTTCCGATGCTCTCGCCGCCGCTGTTGGTGGAATCGGTATTGCCCCAGGTGCAAATATTAACTATATCACAGGAGTTTCAATTTTTGAAGCAACTCACGGAACAGCACCAAAATATACTAATTTAGATAAAGTCAACCCAGGATCTTTAATCCTGTCAGGCGTTATGATGTTTGAATATATGGGCTGGCTGGAAGCTGGAGATTTGATTGTCAAAGCAATTGAAAAGACAATTAAAAATAAAACTGTAACTTATGATTTTGAACGTTTGATGGACGGAGCTAAATTATTAAAATGTTCTGAATATGGCACTGCTATTATTGAGAATATGTAATTTTTTGTTCAAGTGTCAAAATGTTTGAATAATAAGAAGTCTATCACAAAAGATAAATTGTGATTGAATTTAGATATAAATAAAATTAGGACAAACAGAAATGTTTGCCCTAATTTTATATTCAGACTTTTCAGGTCTTAATCCAAAAATAATATTATTCCTCATCGGGAACAAAATGGACAATATCTTCTCCGCCATCCACACCAATTATCTGCCCTGTTATCCAATATGAATTCTCACGTGATAAAAGGACAATAGTCCTTGCAACATCTTCAGGTCTCGTATTACGCTTGTAAGGATTAATCTGCTTTGCAAAATGTAACATTTGTGTAAAACCAGGAATCACTTGACCGGCTGGAGTATCCGTTATTCCTGGCATAAGTGCATTAACAGTAATCTTATATTTCGCTAATTCAACTGCTAATTGTCTTACATAAGCTTCTAAAGCAGATTTGGCTACGGAAATACCACCATAATTCATCATCACACCCCCTGATCCGGCACTCGTCAAAGCAAATATCCTGCTATTTTCAGCAAATAAATTCTCATGGAAAATGTCCTGAGTCCAATAGAGCAAACTATTTGCCATTACATTCAAAGTCATATCCATCTTTTTTCTTGTTAATTGCTTAGTTGCATCTTCATGAATTAAAGGTCCTAAAGCACCAAAAGCCAAAGAATGCACAAGTACATTTATTTTAGGATTTTCATAATTAACCAATTCCTGTTTTATATCTTCAATCATATCTTTTCTGCTCATATCATCAGCGGCATTGGCATTAAAAAAGTTAACTTTAACACCTTTTGCCTTTATCTCTTCAACTATCTCAACGGCTTTTTCTTTATTCTTGCCAAAGTCTAAATGAACTCCGAAAATATTATATCCGGAACTTGCCAGTTCCAAAGCAATGGCTCTACCAAATCCGCTTGATGAACCGAGAATTATAGCATTTTTCATTAATTTCCCCAATAACAAAACAAAATAATTACTTCACATTAAAATCTAAACGACAAACCAATAAATGGATTTATTCGATAAAACTCTTCGTGCAATTGATTCTCATCTAAAATATCATTTATTAATTCGCCACTAAAATATTTACCGTTTAATTTTTTTAACTTATGTATGACCAAACCGAAATTGAAATTCAGTTTATCGTGGTAGATTGCAGACCCACCTGCAAACACAATCGGCTTTTCCATATCGAATCCAATGCCGCCCGTTACGCTATATGTCCATTCTAATTCATCGCTGTTATATGGATTCCAATGAATAAAGATAGACGGAATAAAATTAATATATTGATTATCCTTCTTCTTTTTTATCTCAAACATATTTGGTATAGAATCACTTTTTGTTATAAAATACTCCTCGTCATTTGCAAATAAAATCGGGAAAGCAAAACCATAACTCAATTCCCAATTACTTTTTTTAATTATTAAATTCGATGTTTTTGCTTTTTGCTTTACTCTCGAAACCAATTGACCGCTTGCACTCGAAACATTATTTCTTTTTATAATCAATCGAATACTCCATTGATGTTCTTCTTCGTCTAATTTGTTCGGGTCTCTTACAATTTTCAAATTTAAGCTGTCCCCATCAAGTTCTACGCCATCGACAAAAGCATCTCTATAAGTATATTTCATAAGAGAATCCAAATATTTATTTCTGTTGTTTTTAGCACAGCCTTTCGCTAATTTTTTTCTGTATTTCTTCAATATCACACGAATAATATTCTCATCAATCTCATAAAACATATTCAATTTCTCATTTTCAAATAATTCTTCGCAATCCTCGGCATTAGCATTCACCGACAAACCAAACGGTAAAAGTATTTCCTTTTTATCATTAAGATAAATAGTATATTTCATAGAAGGAAGAGCATTCTCCAATCGTATTGCCAGTTTTTGATTCTCGTCAATATAAACATTAACAGTATTATTTGAATTCGTCAAATCAACTTCATTCATCGACGCTAAATCAATCTTGACAATTTTTATATTTTCACTTGATTTCAAATTATAAGCAAAAATAAAAAGCAATAAAAACAAACTTATTCTAATTTTCATAAACTATTACCAACTTATCATTAATCACAACTACACAATCAAAGCAAATCCTTTGCCAAATTTTATCTTCTTTAATATCATATGCTTATAAAATAATAAATCCGACTTGCATTAAGTCGGATTTATTATAAAATTATTTTTAAATTATTTTTTTTACGAACAACCCGTAGTTGCTCCGCAATCCTCACAAACTGCACAACTTCCATTTCTTTTCATCCGGATTGAACCACAAGAAGGACATTGTTCTCCCGTATAACCAATTCTGAGAGCATCGCTTGCATTCAACTTCGTAGCACTACCATTACCGTTACCATTAAAACTTCCTTTCGGCGTGGAATGACTTGAAACCGCAACTCCGACCAATTCTTCCTGTTTTTTAGACTTAGGCTTCTTAGTTATAGGCTGTTTCAAAGAAGGTCCGTCAGGAACCAATTTCTCAATAATTTTACTCTCTTCCTTTTCAATAAGATTATCCTCTCCCTTACCATTAACTTCATCTACTGCTTTTTCATGAATAAAATCTTTTCTATCCAAATAATCATAACCCAAAGACCTGAACACATAATCCAAAATTGAAGTAGCATTTTTTATCGCTTCGTGTCCCGAAACAATTCCTGCCGGTTCAAACCTTGTGAATGTGAATGAATCCACTAATTCTTCGAGAGGAATACCGTATTGCAAAGCTTTTGAGGCAAGCACGGCAAAAGTATTCAATAAGCCTTTGAAAGAAGCACCCTCTTTATACATATCAATAAAAATTTCACCCAAAGTACCATCTTCATATTCGCCTGTTCGCAAATATACTTTATGCCCACCTACTTGAGCTTCTCTAATATGCCCGTCTCTTTTCTTAGGCAATCGCCTTCGTTGAGGTCTTCTGAAAACTCTATCGCCAATTCTATCTTGCAATTCTTTTGGACCCAAAGTTTCGTCCAAAGTATTCTCATCACCCAACATAACAATCTCGTCAAGGTCTGAATAATAGGACGAATTCAAAGGTTGCGAAAGCTTAGAACCATCACGGTAAATAGCAATAGCTTTCAACATCAATTCCCAAGATTTCATATATACTTCGCCAATATCATCAACCGAAACTTCCGACGGCATATTAACCGTTTTGGAAATTGCTCCCGAAATAAAAGGCTGAGCCGCAGACATCATTCTTATATGCCCTAAATACGAAATAAATCGAGTACCGTTTTTCCCGCATTTATTTGCAGTGTCAAAAACAGGCAGATGCTCATCTTTAATATGTGGCGCCCCTTCAATCATCATTGTGCCGCAAACATAATCATTTACCTGCTCAATTTCTTCTTTACTAAATCCGAGCTTGCCGAGAAAATCAAAATCATTGTCTTCCAACTGTTCCTTAGTAAACCCAAGTTTCTTACAGAATTCTTCTCCAATCGTCCACTTATTAAAAGCAAACCTTATATCAAAAACTTCTTTTAATTGAGATTCTATCTTTTTAATAATTGTATCAGTCAA
>CAZVPQ010000177.1:0-5514 GCA_964628675.1 uncultured Hyphomicrobiales bacterium
TTATTGCAGGAATAAATTTACTTTCAGGAAACATTTTTTCAAAATTATCATATTGGGAAAATATAATTATAAGGAATGCTACAGAAGTAATTTGTTCTTACTCGCACTATTCAATATGTTCTTTTGTCCGGTAATTACTTTGATTGGTAGTTCTCACTATCCCATAATACCTACTTATTAGCTTTCATTGAATCATAAGACAGTAATAAAGAGAAATAAAGCTTATTCCACAGTAACACTTTTCGCCAAATTCCTTGGCTTATCAACATCTCGTCCCAACTCATCAGCAATAAAATATGCAAGCAATTGCAAAGGGATAACAGTCAAAACAGGTGTCAGCATAGGCAAAGTCTCAGGAATATAAATTACATGGTTAGCAAGATTTTTTATCTGAGTATCGCCTTCGCTTGCAATAGCAATTACTTTCCCGTTTCTTGACTTAACCTCCGCTATATTTGATAATATCTTATCGTAAATTTCATCTTTTGTGGCAATCACAACCACAGGCATATCATCATCAATCAAAGCAATTGGACCGTGCTTCATTTCTGCCGCCGGATATCCCTCAGCGTGAATATAAGAAATCTCTTTCAGTTTCAATGCCCCCTCCAATGCCGCAGGAAAATTATAACCCCTGCCGAGATAAAGTGAATTCTTTATATTCTTATATTCCTTTGCAATATCTTTAACCTTATCAGATTGTTGCAAAATCGCGTTAATCTGTTCCGGTATTTTAAGTATTGCATTTGCTATACGTTTTCCGTCACTCTGCGAAAGAGACTTCATACGCCCTAAATATAAAGCTAACAAAGTTAAAACAGACAACTGTGATGTAAATGCTTTAGTAGAAGCTACTCCAATTTCCGGACCTGCGTGAATATAAATTCCGGCATCTGTTTCCCTTGCTATAGAACTACCTACCACATTAACAATACCCACAGAAGTAGCACCTTTCTGCTTAGTCTCCTTCACCGCCGCCAAAGTATCTGCAGTTTCACCACTTTGAGAAATAGCAATAACAATATCATCAGCACCTAAAACGGCATTCCTATACCTAAACTCAGATGCATACTCAACCTCAACAGGAATTTGTGCAAGATTTTCAATCAAATATTCACCAACCAAAGCCGCATGCCAAGACGTCCCGCAAGCAGTAATAATAATTCTTTTAGCATTCCTCAATTTCTCTTCAACCGTTTTGAGCCCGCCCAATCTTACATTCCCTTGATTAGCTAACAATCTACCCCTGTGAGCTTCTTGAAAAGTATTAGGTTGCTCAAAAATTTCCTTTAACATAAAATACTTAAACCCGCCCTTTTCAATCTGCTCCAAATTCCATTCTATTTCATAAATTTTATTCTCAGTCGATTCATTATCTATTGTTTTAGTTTCAAAACCATCTCTTCTTAGAATCGCCATTTCATTATCTGAAATATAAACCGCTTGACGAGTATGTTGAATAATCGCAGAAGCATCGGAAGCAAGTATATATTCACCATCACCTACACCCAAAACCATCGGACTCCCACGCCTTGCCGCAATCAATTCATCAGGATTATAAGTCGATAGCACAATAACACCAAAAGTCCCGTCAATTTCCGACAAAGCCAACCTAACAGCTTCCTTCAAATCCTTAATCTCATCATAAATTGCTCCTATAAAAACTGCAAGTACTTCCGAATCAGTCTCCGATTTAAAACTATAACCCTTTTCCAATAATTTCTTTTTCAAAATCAAATGATTTTCAATTATACCATTATGAATAATTGCAATATTCCCGGAATTATCAAGATGAGGATGAGCATTAATATCATTCGGAACACCGTGTGTAGCCCAACGAGTATGCGCTATCCCAATAGTCGAATGATTTGAATTATCACCCAACTTTGATTCCAAATCTTTAACTTTACCTGAGCACTTAATATTCAAAATTTTGCCATCATCAATAACGGCAATACCCGCTGAATCATACCCTCTATATTCCAGCCTTTTCAAACCATTCAAAAGTAACTGACTAGCATCTTTATTCCCGATATATCCAACTATTCCACACATATTATCATCACATTTATTAACAAAAACATACAAAACAAAATTACAATTTTTTTTTGAATAAACGACTAAACCCCCTCCATTAAGTATCAACCAATAATCATAATACAAACAAACTGTAATACTGAGTCAAGTCGAAGGGCGAATATATAATCGCTATGCGATATAAAAACATTTATCTCGTAGAGATTATATACTCATTAGAACATAAGCCATTGCTAAGCATTTCCAACTTTAAAATAAATAGATTACTACAAAAAATTTCCCAACAGCCTCGCTAAAACATAATCATAAAAAATCACAAAATATTAATTCAGAATTAAAGATCTCCCTCTTTCTTCTCCAACAACTCCATCCATTCCGTTGTTGCTTCCTCTATATCGCTCTCCAAACTCACCAACTCCTGACTCTTAACTTCCAACTCCTTATAATCAACTTCTCCCGAATTAATCAACTCTTGCAATTCCTTTTGCTTTGCTTCCAATAAGGGTATTGTCTTTTCCAGCTCTTCCAATCTGATTTTATCCTTGTACGACAACTTTTTAGCAGGCTTACTCTTCTTCTCACGCATATATTTTTCCTGCTTCTCCGTATTTTTTGTACTCCTTAGCGGCTTACGTTTCTCCTTTTGCTCTAAATAGTAAGAATAATTGCCCGGATACTCTTTAATCTTACCATTCTCCTCAAATGCAAAAATAAAATTAACAGTTCTATCCAAAAATGCCCTATCGTGAGACACAATCAACAAAACACCGTAAAAATCATCTAAATATTCTTCCAGTGCATTCAAAGTAGGTATATCCAAATCATTCGTCGGCTCGTCTAAAAACAACACATTAGGATTTGCCATTAACACTCTAATAATTTGCAACCTGCGTTTCTCACCACCCGACAAAGTATCCACAAGTGCATTATGTTGCTTAAACGGAAACAAAAAACGGGTAAGCAAATCCCGAGCAGTTAAATATCTGTCTCGCCCCACACCCACATTAATATACTCTGCAATCTCCTTCAAAGAATTTATCAAAGTCTGATTTTCCTTCAACTCGTCCGAATCCTGCGTAAAATACCCGATATTCAATGATGCTCCCATCTTGATTAACCCCTCGTCAACTTTCAAGCGATTACTCAACACATTCAACAAAGTCGATTTCCCCGTTCCGTTAGGACCAATAATTCCAATCCTATCTCCTGGTTTAGCCAAAAAAGTAAAATCCTTAAATAAAAGCTTCCCACCAATTGATTTGCCAATATTAAACGCATCTATTATCCTCTTGCCAAGAAAAGTATTTCCCAATTCAATCTTAATCTTCTTATCAATTTTTTTTACCGTTTCCTTTTCTAATTCTTGAATCCAATCAATCCGGCTTTGTTGTTTTGAACGCCTTGCCTTTGCACCCTTTTGCAACCAAGCCAATTCCATCTTATACTTACTTTGTGCATGTTCAATAGTTGAATTCTTAATACTTTCGGCAGTAGCTTTTCTTTCCAAATAAAGAGAATAACTCCCCGGATACGAAAACAACTTCCTATCATCAAGCTCAATAATTCTCGTAGAAACCGCATCTAAAAAATATCTGTCGTGAGTAACAAAAAGCAATGATTTATTAGTCGCCATAATCGTATCCTGTAACCATTGCACAGATACTGCATCAAGATGATTTGTCGGTTCGTCAAGTATCAACAAATCCGGTTCCGTCAGCAATGCACGTGCAAGAGCCACCCTCTTTTTAATACCACCCGACAAAGTGTTAATCTTATCATAATAATTCTCAATATTAAGTTTCGATAAAATCGCTTTTGCCTTATTCTCCAAATTCCAACCGTTCTGATGTTCAATTATTTCCGCCAACTTATCAATTTTCTTCGATGTCTCATCATCATAAGAATTTGTAAGCTTCGTACACAATCGGCTATGCTCAACCAAAGCTTCTTGTAATTCGGGTTTAGCATTCAGCACAGCATTAATTATAATATCATTCCTTTCAAACTTAGGAACTTGCTCCAAATACTCAATTTTCACATCACTATTAAACACAATTTCGCCATCATCGGGAAAATCCTTACCCGCTATAATATTCAACAAGGTAGTCTTCCCTATCCCGTTTTTTCCAATCAAACCAATCTTATCACCGCTCTGTATTCCAAACGACACATCGCTAAAAATCAAACCACCCGCAAAAGATTTTGATAAATTATTACAAGAAAAAATTGTCATAAATTTTATTTTATCTTAAATTAGTTTCAAATTAATTTTATATTTGAACAAAATTAAGAATAAACTATTACAAAAAGCCCAAATATGAGAAAAAATATTGTACTAATGACCGATTTCGGAGACAAAGATAATTATGTCGGACTAATCAAAGGTGTAATTCTAAATATCGCACCCGACGCCAACATTTTAGATTTAACCCATAACATACAAGCACAAAACATAAAACAAGCCGCATTCATACTAAAAAACTCTGTTGATTACTTCCCCAAAGACACTATTTTTGTAGCCGTCATTGACCCGGGAGTTGGTTCCTCACGCAAAGCAATTGCAGTCAAAACTGAAAATTATTATTTCATTGCACCCGATAACGGACTATTAACCTACGTTTTAGAAAATCAACAATCCATCGAAATCATTGAACTGGCAAATAAGAAATATCATTTACAAAAAGTCAGCAATACATTCCACGGCAGAGATATATTTGCTCCTGTTTCAGCTCATATCTCCAACAAAGTACCTCTAACCGATTTAGGAAACAAAATTAAATATCAGGATATTATAAAAATCGACAAGCCCTATTTTGTTCAGCACGACGACAACAATTATACAGGCGAAATAATATATAGCGACCATTTTGGCAATTTGATTACATCATTAGACGCCAAAATAATCGGAATAAACGATAGCAACAAAAAAGACTGGACAATAGAAATCAACCACAACAAAATCAAAGGAATTTCCAACTCATTCGCTGACGTCAACAACAATCAACTATTAGCATATATCGGCAGTTCCGACTACATAGAAATCGCCATCAGAAACGCAAACGCCCTCAAATCCCTCAACCCAATCCCAAACACAAAAATTAAATTGTATAAAGAATTATGATAATAAAAATATACAAAATGAAAAAAGCTAATTCTTAAACCAAGAAGCACTAAAACCATCTCAAAAATTAATAATGAATTGCCACGACTTTTAAGTCGTGGGTATTAGAGCAAAAACACCCTCACCATTTACACCACGGGAAGCACTGGGGCTTGCCCCAGTGCCCAACACACAATACAAAAGAAGAGATTTTTCGTTTCACTCAAAATGACAAGACAAAAATTCTGAATTCTTCTCCTCCATAATTGCATTCAATATCATCACAAGTATAATAATTCCTGTTTTCTCACGATAAAATACCGCTTCATACAATAATTCCGTAAGAATCGGTTTATTAACTAATATGTTTAGCAAAT
>CAZVPQ010000178.1:0-5509 GCA_964628675.1 uncultured Hyphomicrobiales bacterium
CAGGTAAATAAAGGCGAAACAGAAAAAAGGAGCAAATTAGAAAAAGAGAAACCGAGGAGAAAAATAAAATTGAAATGGAAAACAAAGCAGAAGAAGAAAGAAAAATAGCAGAAGAACACGCTGAACTCGAAAGAAACCTCCGCGAAGAATATGAAAGACAACAAAATTTTACAAATAATGAAACTAAAAAGTTAGAAGAAAAGAATCAAATCAACAAAGAGCAAAGTAAAATAGATATACAAAATAATCAGGATAATCATTTAGAGGACAGTATTATAGACAAACAAATTGATGAAAATCCTTTTGTAAACACTGAACAAAATGACGATAATGAATCTTCTATTATAGATGAGGATTTTATTAATGATATCTTGACGAAAGAAGAACAAGCTGATTTAGATGAAAAGAATACTAATTATAAAAATGAGAAAACAAGTGAAGTTACTAACACCAATGATAAATTTGAACCTTTTACAGAAGATAATAAAAGTTAGTCTTGATTATTTTACTAAAAATTAGTATTATTATTTTTGAATTTTTTCAAATAATAAAAAAGTGGAATGGCGAATACTAAAAATATATTAACAGATGACCAATTAAAAGAAGTTTGGAACAACTATAAGAAAAACGCAAGTCTCAAAGACAAACATAAATTAATTATACATTATATTTGGCTGGTTAAATATGTGATACATTCAATGCATATGCCGACAAATTCAATTCTTGATGATTCCGACTTTGTCAATATAGGTATTTTAGGTTTGCACGATGCTATAGAAAAATTCGAATTATCCAGAGGAGTTAAATTTGAATCTTATGCCCTATCAAGAATAAAAGGAACTATTCAAGATGAATTGAGAAAATTAGATTGGCTTTCGAGAACTGCTCGTAAAAAAGCTCACGACTTCATTGCCGCCGGTGATAAACTAAGAAAAGAAACGGGACGCGAAGTTAGCAGTGAGGAAATTCGCCACAAATTAAATGTCAGTCATGATGAATATTCCTCTTATTTAGCGGCGGCGGCGGCGGCTAAATCTTATTTATCTATTTCTGAATCAACCCAGCTAATGATTGAAGAAAATCATAACGTTTTAGATGAAATTCCCGATATCAAACCCGATTTCACAATTGAAAAAATCGAAAATGAAGAAAGAGTAAGTTTTATTAAAAATTATATAGTAAATTTAGAAGAACGTAAGAGACTTATTGTTTCTTTGTATTATTATGAAAATTTAACTTTTAAAGAAATTGGTAAAATTTTGAATGTTTCGGAAAGTAGGATTTGCCAAATCCACGGTCAAGTACTTAATGATTTAAAACATCTAATTAAAGAGCAAGATTATGCTTGATGCTCGTATAAAAAAAAAACTTGAATCCATAAGAGATTTGCCTACTGTCCCTGTTGTTTTATATGAAGTTTTGCAAGCGGTCGATAATCTGGATTTAAGCGCAAAAGGTTTAGCTTCTATCATTGAAAAAGATCAAGCTTTAACAGCAAGAGTACTTAGAGTTTCCAACTCACCATTTTACGGTTTTTCAAGACGAATTTCAACAATTGATTTAGCAGTTATTATCTTAGGTTTAAACACTATTAAAGAAATTGTATTAAGCCTTGTTTTGAAAAAATTATTTACAAAAGTTGACCCGAATTTATTTGATATTGAAAATTTTTGGAACTATTCAATTTTCTGTGGTGCCGCCGCTAAATACCTTGCTAAAAAATTAGATTATAGATTATCCGGTGAAGCTTTTGTTGCAGGTCTTATGCATGATATTGGTATTTTAATTATAATTCATTATTTTGAAAAAGATTTTATAAAAATCCGAGAATTACAGACAACTCAAAAACTAAATTTATTGGAAGCTGAACAAAGAATATTAAATTCCGCTCATAGCGAAATTGGTGCTTGGTTAGCCGAAAAATGGCAGTTACCTGAAAAATTAGTTGATGCTATTAGTAATCATCACAATAATTACAATGATTATTTAAAAACTATTGCTGATAAACAAGAGATTTATAAAACCGATGATTATGAAATTTATGAACCCTTAACTGTAATTGTTGCTATGGCAGAATGGTTCGCCAATTCTTTAGGTTTTAAGAATTGGTCGTTGGATAATAATAAATCGTCTCTTTTCTTCGAGAAGGAACATATTGAATTAATCAATAGCAATGATATTTTAAATTATGATAGTAGCTTAGACCAAATTAAAACAGATTTACTTAATGAGTATGAAAAAGCTCTTCGAACACATAGTTTATATTAAAAATAATGGGTAAAAACAAAATTCATAAGGAATTATTAAGCAAAAATAACTTTGCAGTTGAGCAAGATAATTATATTCGAGCTTTAGAAAGTTCTGTACAGTTGCTACAAAATGAAATTGAATTACTTAGAAGTAAAAAAAGTTTTAATAATGTAGAATTGGATAATGAAAAAAAAGATGTAGTTAGTAATAAAATCCGTTCTGAATTTCTTAAATCCAAAAATGAATCCGAGCTTGTTGAAAAACTACATTCAATACTTTCTGATGAAATTCCTATTACTGAAAGCAATTTATATATTTTTACTCCCGATAAATTAATTCAACCTTATTACAAATCCAATACTGCCATTACTCTTTATAATAAAATTAAAAATTTGGAAGAGCAAGGTATTATAGACTGGGCAATCGAAAAAAAAGAGTTGTCTTTTATATTGGATTTAGACCAAACAAGCTCAAAATTTTCACAATTCATCATTATTTATCCTATCTACACAAGAGGTCAAATTTTTTCTATTTTCTTTGCCTTAACCAATATTTCTTATGAAGATTTGGAACAAAGTAAAATTAATTTCTTGAAATCAATAATTGAAGACGCTGCTATAGCCTTGGATAATATAAAAAGTTTAAAAGAAATTTCGTTAATGAATCAAAAATTAAATCACTTAAATTCTAAAATAATAGAATCATCTTTGTTTTCATCAATAGGCGAATTTACTAGTTCCATTGTCAGCGATATGGAATCTCCTTTAAATATTATTAATGTCAATTTAGATTTATTTGAGTCGGGAATTGGTGATAAAAAGCAAAGAATAAAAATAATAAGAGAACAATTGAATGTTATTGGTAAATTCAAAGAAAAACTTAATGATTTAACAAATAAATTAGAAAAAGAAACTAATCATACTATTGTCGATTTATCTGAAATCATAGATGATGTACTATTTTTAACTTATTCTCAATTCCAAAGAAATGGCATTAGTATAATTAAAGAATTTGATGCTAATAATTTTAATATTTTGGGGTATAAAAGCCAAATTGAACAAACTTTTTTTAATCTATTACTCAATGCAAGAAATTATTTGCCTGATGGCGGTGAAATTCGTATTAATTTATATCGCGATACTAATGATAAGATTTCGATAACTATTGCAGATAATGGATTAGGAATTGACAATGAATCCAAAATTAGACTTTTTGAACCATTTGACAAACAGCAAAATTCAAATAATGATTTGAATATTTCACTTTATTATAGCAAACAAATCATAAAAAAACATAAAGGCAAAATTTCTATTTATTCTGAATTAGGAAAAGGTACAACAATTAAAATCACTTTTCCTTCCATTAATAAATAAAATTTTATTATTTTGAAAAAATATTTATTTTAACATAAAGGCAATTTTAGTTAGGCTTAATAAAAAATCAATCTGAAATAATGAAAAATATTATAACATATACAAAATTATTAATAATAATTTTACTCGCTTCTTCAGATCTTCTATCTCAAGATGCTCAATCTATATTGCAAAATATTCAAATCAAAGAAAACACCGGTTTTATATATATGTCAAGTATTCCAAAAGATTTTCAATCCTGTCTTTCTCCTAATAAAACAAAAATTTTTATCAATATTCTAGATGCTTCTACCAATGGTACAAACCAAGAAGTTCATTCAACCGGATTGCTTCAAGATATTTTTACTAAACAAGCAGCCGATACTATCAAAATTACTATTATTGCAAAAGGCAGAACAGGTTATACTTTAATTCCACTTCCCTATTCGAAAACCTTAATGGTCGAATTATTTGATTGGAGCAAATTGAACAAAGCTCAGGATAATTATCGTAAAGGATTATTAGCAATTGAAAATGGTATTATTAACCCTGCCAAAAAATCATTAATTCAAGCAAGCGAATTAGGAAATCCAAATGCAGCCGCTAATTTAGCTTTATTACAACTTTACGATGGAAAAATCAAATCCGCTTTTAAAAATCTTCTATTTGCTAATAATTTGCACACTAATATTCCTGATGCTTACGCAGGATTGTCGCAGATTTATAAAATGTACAATATGGCAGATAAGGCAAGCCATTTTTCTGATATTTTTACTAAAATGACCGGTTTAACATCTTTTCCTGAAATTATTATTGGTGAAATACCTGCTGATGATTCTCTTGATTTGGAAACTATCAAACTTTTAGAAAAAATCAATCAACCGATTTCAAAAATTGAAAAAGTCGAAAATGATACTCTCAATCAAAAATTTAAAAATATATTAAAGCCTGTGGGGAAAAAATCTATAAAGAAAAATACTACTTGGCAAGTAATTAAATCTTTTTTTCCTGATTGGTTTTTCAATTATATTTTAGTTGTTATTGCATTAGCTTTCTTAGCCGCTGCTGCACTGTGGTTTTCATATATAAAATGGAAGAAAATCCAGATGCAAAATAATGATAAAACTATTTATATTGATAGACCTAATTTCGATAAAGATTTAAAAAATGCTCATAATTCAAATGCTATGAAATCTCATGCTTCTAATTTATATAAAGAAAATGAATTGAAGTCGGAAGAAACAACACAATCCAAAATCGACAAAGAAAAAACCGAAAATAAAAATATATTAGATAAAAATTCAATAAAATCAAGCAATAAACAGCTCAGAAAACCACCCATTACAAAAAAGGTTAAAGATGAAAATAATTTCGGCAATAAAATAGATAAAATAGCTCAACAATTAATTGCCGCACAAAAACAACAAAGTCTTGAACAATACGAAGACAATATAAAATTAGAACAAAAAAAAGAGAAAGAATCAGTTGATGCAAGTACTAAGTTAGCTAAACAATTGCAGTCAAAAAAACAAAAATTAAAACAACAACAGTTAGAAAAATTATCTGATGAATTACCAAAAGAATCTGATAAAATTGATGAACTTGCAAAAAATTTGAATTTAGAAAAACGAACTTTGAAAACTAAGAAATATTTATCTGACTTGGAAAAAGACACAAAATCTTTAGATGGTATAAAATTGAAATTCAAAGAGAAAAATGAAAATAATAGCAATTCTGACTAAATTATATCATTGTTAATTCGTTTAATATATTAAATATTTTGTAGAATATTAAACAAAGATGGTTTTAGTTAGACAAAATTCATTATTTTTTACTTATATTTTCGTTGTTTATGATAACAAATAGAGCAAAAATGAGAAAAAATAGAAAATTAAAAAATATTTTAA
>CAZVPQ010000179.1:0-5505 GCA_964628675.1 uncultured Hyphomicrobiales bacterium
ATTAATAAAAAAAAGAATAATATATCAGTGATAATCAGTGCGTTTATTAAATGATAGGTTGAATTAATATATACAGCAAAAACTACTAAAGAAATTGAATATAAAAATATCTCAACAAGAAAAAAAGCTTCGGTTGATTCTTCGTAGTGAATTTTTAGTTTTTGTAATTTTTCGAAATCTTGTTTCTTTATATCAGCTAATTCTTGCAAATCATCATGAGTTAAAGAAGTCAAAACAGATGATAAATAAGCACAATACAAGCCCAAAATTGTCGCTAAAGCGATTAACAATATTTCCATAGTTTACTAAATCAACTCCAAATTATAAAACAATATAATTACTAAGATATAAAAAAAGAATGATTAATTATGAATTTATTTTTTGATTTCTTCCATTGCAATTCAGTTTTGATGATTCAAAATTCAAGAAATCATCTTATGGATAGTGTTTTTTTTGATATTTTACAATTAAATATTATATTCAAAATGCCAATAAAGAATCTAACAAAATAGTATTCATCAATAAAATTACTTTAATAAGTTAAATATTTGTTTTTTAATTTTTGATTATTTGGACAATATAAAAATAATTGTTAATTTCGGTTAATTGTAAATAATAAAAAGCATTTATATTATCATTCAAAAAGAGGCACATAATGAAAAAAATATTTGTTTTTATCTTGCTTATTACAGGAATTACTTTTTCAAAAGCCAAAGAAATTAAACTCTATTTTCAAAATTTTGAACGAATGACAAGTTATGATGATGGAACTATCAAACCAATCTATTTTATAAATTTTGATACTTTAAATATTGATAAAAAAATATATCCAATCATTTTACCAAACTTGAAAAATGTAAAGGATACTGCTTTTACAAAAATATTTTTTACAGGTTGGCAAGATTCTCCTTTTCCAAGGCAATCGCTACTTTTAATAGCTAATTATAAATCCGATTCAGTTTTGATTTGGGCTGATTTAAATAATAATTTGAATTTTGTTGATGATTCCGCTTTTTTTTATATTTCCAAAACTAATCCTTATATTAAAATCGGGTTTCCTAATTCCCAAAATCCAAAATGTAAGTTTATTTATAAAATAAGTAAAACGGTGTATAGTGATTCCGTTACTAAAAAAAATTTTAATGATTATTTTTATAATGATGACTCAAAAAAAGGGTTTATTACTACAAACTGTGATTATTGGTTAACATTTCAAAGGTTAAATATCTTGTCTTGTGATACAATTATTGACGGCACAAAAGTTCAAATAGGTCTAATGGATTGGAATTGTAACGGAACTTATAACGACATAGATACCGTAACAAAAATCCATTGGAATTCCGATAGAATACTCATAGGGAAATATGGTTCCGAAATTATTTCATATCATCCTTCCGACGGGGCTGTTATTCTGCCAAATAAATTGTTAAATATAAACAATCATTATTTTCAAATTACTGCGATTGACGAAGAAGGGAAATATATCAAAATCAAACCTACTGACAAGAAACCAGATTTGTTACAAGTAGGAGATAATGTCCCGGATTTTAAATTTTCATTACTAAATGGTCAAAAAACTTCATTTACAACACAAATTGTTAAAGGTAAATATAATCTTATTGATTTATGGTCAATCGGCTGCAAAGGATGTGTTTTAGCAATACCTATTCTTAAAAGATTGGATTCCCTTTATTCAAAAAAACTAAATATTATCTCTCTTCATTATTGGCAAACAGACAGGAATTATATTCAAAAATACATCAAAAAGAAAAAAGTAAGTTGGATAAACGGAATACTAACGGCAGAAATTGTTAATCAATTGCGTTCTTCCGGTGGTATTCCTTATTATGTTTTGATTGACCCGAAAGGGAAAATATTTCAATTCAATACAAATCTGAAAAAAGTCGAAAAAATTCTAAAATTAAATAATTAATACTTTGAATTGTTGTATTCAAATTGCAGCGGAACATTTTTTCATTTTTTTCGTAATTGTAAATTGTCGAAATTTGTTTTTTATAATTTACTATAAATAAATTAATTTAAGGATAAAATTATGTTCTCGAAATTATTTAAAATTGTTTTAATAGGAGCGTTTTTGATTATGTCCAATAATATTTTTGCAAAGGGAAGCAAAGACCCTTACTTATGGTTAGAAAATATAGACGGAGATAAAGCTCTTCAGTGGGTTAAAGCTCAAAATAAAAAAACTCTTGATGTGCTTCAAAAACAGCCTTTGTATTCAAAAATATACAACAAAATATCAGACATTTATAACTCAAAAGACAGAATTGCAATGCCTTCTTTCAGAGATAAATATATTTATAATTTCTGGAAAGATGCCAATAATGAACGCGGGCTTTGGAGAAGAACAACTTTAATAGAATATCGCAAGAAAAACCCTAAATGGGAATCTATTCTTGATATTGATGCTCTTTCAAAAAAAGAACATAAGAAATGGGTTTTCAAAGGTGCTTCTTTTCTTTATCCCGATTATAAACTGTGTATGGTAAGACTTTCCCCCGGCGGGGGCGATGCCGTTGTAATGAGGGAGTTTAATGTTGAAACCAAGCAATTCGTTAAAAACGGGTTTTATCTTCCTAAAGCAAAAGGTGAAGTTTCCTGGATTGATAAAAATACTTTAATTGTTTCTACCGATTTCGGCAATGATTCTAAAACAAGTTCAGGCTATCCGCGAATTACAAAATTTTGGAAACGTGGTACGGCATTGAGCAAAGCCAAAACTATTTATGAAGGTAAAAAAACTGATGTTGAAGTCTCGGGATATGTGGTTAACACTCCCAAAAGACAATATCAATTTGTTAATCGCGGAATTACTTTTTATACTTCAAATGTATTCGCTATTGAAAAGGGCAAATTAATCAAACTTGATATTCCCGATGATGCAGATTTTCAAGGTATCAAAAAGAATCAAATGATTGTTAGTTTGAAATCCGATTGGAAAGTTAATGGTAAGACATACAAACAAGGTGCATTAATTAGTTTGGATTATGATAAATTGTTAAAAGGCACAAAAGATATTAAATTAATTTTCCAACCCGACGCAAAATCAAGTATAACTACCGTAGCAAGCACAAAAAATCTTCTTATTCTTAATGTTCTTGATAATGTTCGCAGCAAGATTTATGAACTGTCATTAAAGAACGGTAAATGGGTCAAAAAGAAAGTTAAAGCACCCGATTTCGGAAGCATTGGTCTTGTTAGTATGGACAGGAATTCCGACAGATACTTTTTTACATTTACAAATTTCCTTGTTCCCACGAGTTTATATTTAGTATCGAATAATAAAATTGAGAAGTTAAAAAGTCTTCCGGCTTTTTTCGATGCTAATAAATACAAAGTAGAGCAATACGAATCTACATCAAAAGATGGAACAAAGATACCTTATTTTGTAATTCACAGAAAAGGTATGAAATTGAACGGTCAAAATCCAACCCTTCTTTATGGATACGGTGGTTTTGAAGTATCATTAAAACCTTTTTATTCTGCTATCACCGGAACTGCTTGGCTGGAAAACGGAGGAACTTTTGTTTTGGCTAATATTCGAGGCGGGGGAGAGTTCGGTCCTAAATGGCATAAAGCAGGTCTCAAAGAACACAGACAAAGAGTATTTGACGATTTTATTTCTGTTGCGGAAGATTTAATCCATAGAAAAATTACATCACCAAGACATCTCGGTATTTGGGGTGGTAGCAATGGCGGTTTGCTTGTAGGTACTGTATTTACACAAAGACCGGATTTATTCAATGCTGTTGTTTGTCAAGTTCCTCTTTTGGATATGAAAAGATATAATCATTTACTTGCAGGTGCAAGCTGGATGGGTGAATACGGTAATCCCGACATACCTAAAGAATGGGCTTATATCAAAAAATATTCACCTTATCAAAATGTATTCAAGACTAAAAAATATCCCGAAGTATTTTTCTTGACCTCTACTCGCGACGACAGAGTTCACCCGGGGCATGCACGTAAAATGACAGCTAAAATGGAAGCTCAAGGACACAAAGTTTATTTCTTCGAGGATACCGAAGGCGGTCATGCGGGAGCTTCGACTAATAAACAACATACATTGATGCGTTCATTAATATTTACTTATGCACTGATGAAATTGAAATAGAATTTCTGTAAATTATCAAATAAGAAAGAGTGTGTTCATTTTGTTCACACTCTTTCTTCATCTATTGTAAAATGTTCTTTTAAATAATTATAACATTTTTCCGAAACAAAGTGTTTGGATTTCTTTTTAGAATGTGCATAAGCATTAAATTCTTTGATTTCACCTAAAATATTAATAGACAAACTGCACTCAAAAACCAAATTATGGTCTTTCCCCATTTTTTTGAATGAATAATCAGGAGGAGGCAATTTGGCTTTAATACAAAACTCAAGTAACTTCCCAACAAAATTCCTATTATCTTTTTTGTCGTTATTAATTTCAGTTTTTAAATTTTCGTCAAATTTATCCAGGCCTTTATTTATTAAAACATTCAAAAGTTTCCGTGCCGCTTCTTGTTTAGCTTTCTTTTTGCTATTAGCAACTGCTTTTTTGTCGATAGATAAATCTGGAGTTACTATATTAGCAAAACAAGTTATTATAGGCGAATGGGACATTCCTTTGACTTCAAATTCATAGTGAGGTGAACTTAAGACAGGATTTTTTACACATAATTCTTGTAATTTCCCAACATAATTCTCATCATTTCCATGATTACTGTTATCAGAATCGGAAATTTTATTTGAGACATCATTAATATTAAATTGTAATCCTCTTTCAAAATGTTCTTTTAGTTTTTCTAATGTTTGTAAATTTATATTTTCTGTTTTATTGCTTGATATCGTATTGTAATTTTTATCAATAATTGGTTTTTCTTTTTCAACTACTTTATTATTGATAATGTTATTATCTGTTTTTTTTTGTTCTTCAATTATTTCGGATTTTTCAATCACATCAGGTTTTTTAATCACATTAGTTTTATCAATTTCCTCAATTTCTTGAATTGGATCTTGCTCAGCTAAATGAATATCTAATAACATTTGTAGAAATTTCAACGACGATTGATTAACAGCATCTTTTTTCTTAATTGATACGGAGCCTTTTTCGGTAACTAATAATTCCTTATGAAAAACAGCGGCGGTTTTAGCATAATAATAATCATCTTTTTTTTCTACATCTGAAATATAATTTTTAATTATATTTTTTTGGATTAAAATATGCAACAGTTGAGTAGCTAATCCTTTTGTTTGTTTAATATAGTACAACGCTTCTTTCTTGAAATCCAACCAGACGGTACTGTCTTTTCTTGATTTAAAAAGAATTACATATAACATTGTAGGGTCGATTTTATTTGTCTTGAAACGATTATCAAGCACTGAACTTAGTTTATCGGAAATTATATCATTTTTTAAGGCAACCCTTAAAACATTTGTAAATTCATTATCTTTTAAAAATTCAATTTCTTCTTCCGAAAAAGCAGTTAATATTTGCAG
>CAZVPQ010000180.1:0-5504 GCA_964628675.1 uncultured Hyphomicrobiales bacterium
AATCCGACTAAGATGCGAAAAGTATAGTAGAAGGATTTTAAAAAGGGAAATTATATAAAAAAAGAATTGAAAGGTCTAAAGAGTTGGAAATAAAAATAAATTCGTCTCAACTCTTTATATATTAATATGTTATATTTTATTTAGTACTGAAGGAGGGACTCGAACCCTCACGGCTTTAAGGGCCACTGGATTTTGAGTCCAGCGCGTCTACCAATTCCGCCACTTCAGCAAATATCAAATGTCTTTAAATGCTTCACCCTTCAATGAGTTCAGCATATATTAATTTCCGATTATTTTCGGAAATATTTCAATATTATCGGACTTTCGCAATATTGAACAAGGGAGCGAACTCCCTTATTTGTGGGCAGTGAGGGAGTCGAACCCCCGACCTCCTGCTTGTAAGGCAGGCGTTCTAGACCAACTGAACTAACTGCCCGATAAAAGGAATACAAAATTACAATTCTTTTTGATTTCTACAAATCTTTTTTTGAAATTTATTTATTTCTTAGAAGTTGTTGTTAATTGAAATAATTGGAACTTGGTTTAGATAGTCAGACGAGCTTTGCAAAAATCAGGGGTAACAGGTGTATAGAGTGTAAACGATATATTGAAGACTATCAGATTTCTAATTATTGATTTTGCCATTATAATGGAAATAATTGAGATTCTATTTTATTCTTCATTATTTTTGATAATATAGAAGAAAGCAGTCGATAGAATACCACTTTTACCGGAGTACGTTCTCGGTGAAATGCTCACCCAATTGGAGTATTTGGAGAGAATTTTGAACATTGAATTAATAGTGAATTTATTTATGTGTTCTCTTTGTCTATCCCTTATCCCTTTGACAGGTACAGAAATTATGAGAATTCCATTTTCATTTAGTAGTTCCCAAAGCTTCTCAAGAATTTCCGAGTAGTTTTTCAAATGTTCAAAAACTTCAATGGATAAAATTGCATCGAAGTTTTGCTTTGGCAATTGTGATAAATCAGTAAAATAATTGAAAGTGTTTTTATTTTCATCACATTCTAATAAGTAATGATGTTTAGCATAATCAATAACTTGCGTGCTATGGTCGAGAAGAGTAAAATTAGTATTTTTTAGATGTTGTGATAGCAATTTAACATTTCCTCCGGGACCAGAACCGAAATCGAGTATATTCTTTTTACCACCTAAAATTGATAAAAGTTTTAGTATTGTTCTGTCTTGACGTATTTTGCCGTGGTTGAGTTCTGATGTATATAAGTTGTCCCAATAAATTTTAGAATTAGGATTGAGGTAATTCATTATTTTTTCTGATAATTTATTTGCCATTTTTCTTTTTCCTTTTGAATATTCAATAAACATAGCTATTTATTTTTATAAATCAAAGTGCTATAAAATTTAATTTAAATATTAATAGAAATTGCTTTAATTGCTTTATATATTGAGTTGATTTTATTAATAATTTCTAAGTTGTATTTTTCAATATGAAATTAAATCATTATAAATCAAGAAGTAACAAAATATATTCGAGTGTGATTAATGAATAAAATAATTATTTTGGAGATAAAAAATAAATAGTTGTTATAATAGTCTTGCATAAAATTGAATAGTAAAGAATATAAATTTACAGAAAAATTAAAAAAAAACAAAAATATTTTAAAAATATTTTGACATTAAATATATTTTTCATAATTTTGCAAGCTCATATAATTGGACAGGTACCGAAGTGGTCAAACGGGGCAGACTGTAAATCTGCTAGCTAATGCTTTCGGAGGTTCGACTCCTCCCCTGTCCACTGGAGAAAAAAGCGGGAGTAGCTCAGTTGGTAGAGCATCAGCCTTCCAAGCTGAGGGTCGCGGGTTCGAGTCTCGTCTCCCGCTCAAAAAAAGTAAGGGCTGTAACCGTTATAGAACGGCAAAATTGTTGAAATAATGATAGGGCGACGGACCGTTTAGAGGAAAAATGGGGAAAGATTTTCCTTGAATTGCGGGAATAGCTCAGTTGGTAGAGCATCAGCTTCCCAAGCTGAGGGTCGCGGGTTCGAGTCCCGTTTCCCGCTCGAAGCCGCTGATGTAGCTCAGCCGGTAGAGCACATCCTTGGTAAGGATGAGGTCACGGGTTCAAGTCCCGTCATCAGCTCAAAAAGTTTAGGGGCGTAGCTCAACTGGCAGAGTGACGGTCTCCAAAACCGTAGGTTGCGGGTTCGATTCCTGCCGCCCCTGCAAATTTGGAATCAGTAATTTACTGACTAGTGTTTAATTTATGGTGCAAATATGTTTGGTAAGCTAAAAAGTTTTGTTGATGATGTGGTTAAAGAAATGAAAAAAGTTTCTTGGCCTACAAAGGTGCAGTTGAAAGAATCTACTAATGTAGTGATAGCGACTTCATTGATAATTACAGCATTTATTTATGTAGTTGATTTAGTTATTAGTACTTTGGTAAAAATGTACTTTTCATGATATTAAAACACACTAAAAATAATTGAAATAAGAAATGTCTGAAACAGAAAATATTAAAGAAGAAAAGAATTTTGAATGGTATGTGTTAAGAACTTTTACCGGACATGAACAAAAGGTTAAGTTAACAATTGAATCCGAACTCAAGAGATTGGGAATGGAAGATTTGGTTCCTGAGATTATTATTCCTCAGGAAACTGTTTTTGAAGTTAGAGGTGGGAAAAGAAAAACTAAGGTGAAGAATTTTTTGCCGGGTTATATAGTTTTAAGAATAGTGTTGAATAAAAAATTAAAAGATATAATTCAGAACTTGCCATCGGTGGTAAGTTTTGTTGGTACTCGTTCGCAGCCATCTCCTTTGAGGAAAAATGAAATAGACAGGATACTCGGAAGAGTTGAAGAGAGGAAAAGCGTTACTACGATGGAAACGGCTTTTGAAATTGGCGATCCTGTAAAAATTATAGATGGTCCTTTCAATACGTTTAATGGAATGGTTAAAGAAGTCAATAATGAGAAGCAAAAAGTAAAAGTTGAGGTGGGTATATTGGGGCGTAAAACTCCTGTTGAATTAGATTTTAGTCAAGTTGAGATGGAAAAATAGAAAATTATTTGTAAAATATATTTATAGATCAGAACAATGGCAAAGAAAGTAAAAGGAGTTTTTAAACTTCAATTAAACGCAGGAGAAGCATCAATGGCTCCTCCGGTAGGTCCTGCATTTGGTCAAAGGGCATTAAATGGAATGGACTTTGTAAAACAGTTCAATTCGAAAACTTTAAAACAAAAGGGTTATATAGTACCTATTGTAGTTACTTATTATGGTGATAAAAGTTTTACTTTTGAAGTTAAATCGCCCCCGGCATCGGATTTGTTAAAAAAAGCAGCAGGGATAAAAAGTGGTTCTCCTGTTTCTAACAAAACTAAAGTTGGTACAGTTACTATATCTCAATGCGAAGACATAGTAAAGATGAAAGAAAAGGACTTGAATTCCGATACAGTTGAATCAGGGGTTAATATGATTAAAGGAACTGCAAGAAGTATGGGAATTGATGTTTTATAATCAATTATTTTAAAATAATATATTGAAATTGAAGTTATGAAAAAATTAGCTAAAAGATATAAGAAATTAGTAGATGGATATGATAGAAAAGACACGTATTCATTTGAGGACGCTGTTAAATTGGTTAAGAATAATGCTTCTGCAAAATTCGATGAGTCTTTTGAGGTAGCTATGAATTTGGGTGTTGATCCAAGGAAAGCCGATCAATTGGTTAGGGGTACAGTGTCTTTGCCTCATGGTATTGGTAAGAAAGTTAATGTTCTGGTATTGGCTAGGGCACCAAAAGACAAAGAGGCTTTAGACGCCGGTGCCGATTATGCCGGTTTGGACGAATATATTGAGAAGATAAAGGGTGGTTGGACAGATATTGATGTTATTGTGGCTACTCCTGATGTAATGGGAGAAGTTGGTAAATTGGGACGTATATTGGGACCTCGTGGTTTGATGCCTAATCCAAAGAGCGGCACAGTAACTTTTGAAGTAGCTAAAGCGGTAGAGGAAGTAAAAGCAGGTAAGATTGAATATCGAGTTGATAAGACGGGAAATGTTCAGGCATCTGTTGGTAAATGCTCTTTTGATGCTGATAAATTGGCTGATAATTTAAAAGTTTTTTATGCAAGTGTTATGAAAGCAAAACCGGTATCGGCAAAGGGTAAGTATATTAAAAGTATGTTTATTAGTTCTACCATGGGACCGAGTGTTAGAATTAACGATCAAAGTATAAAATTAGATTAATTTGAAATTACGCGCTTTTATAGCGGCACGCTTCTCGAACTTTTTAAGTTTGGTGTCGTTATTAAGAATAAAATAAATATAGGATTTAGGAATAATATGATTACTAAAGACAAAAAGAAAGAAACAGTTTCTGCTTTAGTCGAAAAATTAAAGGAAGTTCAAGGATTATATTTTATTAACTTCGAAGGGTTGACGGTTGGTGATGCTATAAGGTTACGCCGTTCGTTCAAAGAAGTTGATATTAAATACCAAGTAGCAAAAAACTCTTTGATTAAAAGAGCTTTAGATGAAGTTGGCGGATTTGAAATTCCTGATAGTGTTTTTATTAAAGAAACGGGTGTAGTATTTAGTTATGAAGACCCTATTTCACCTGCAAAAATATTAAAAAAAGAATTCGACAAATTCAAGAAACCTGTTTTTAAGGCGGCTATTGTTGAAGGACAGCTTTTCGATAGCTCCCAATTGAAAGAATTAGCGGCATTAGCGGGCAAACCCGAAATAATGTCAGCGATTATTGGTAGTATCAATGCGCCGATTAGCGGTATTGTTGGTTCTATTAATGCAGTATTGCGCGATGTAGCGTATTTGGTTGAAGAAGTTGCTAAGAAACAGGCATCTTAAATAATTTATTTAGAAATTTACAATATTATTAATAAGGAGACATATTATGTCAGAGATAGTTCAAGAATTAGTAGAAAAAATATCTAATTTAAGCTTGATGGAAGCTGCTGAGTTAAAAAAAGAATTAGAAGATAAATTTGGAGTTACTGCTGCTGCACCTATGATGGTTGCCGGTGGTGCTATGCCAGCGGCAGGCGGCGATGCCGCAGAAGAAGAAAAATCAGAATTTGATGTAGAATTGACAGAGTTTGGCGATAAGAAATTAAATGTGATTAAAGCTATTCGTGAGATAACAGGTTTGGGATTAAAAGAAGCAAAAGAATTAGTTGAAAGCGCACCAAAAGTTATTAAAGAAGCCACAACAAAAGATGATGCAGAAGATATAAAGAAGAAGTTAGAAGAAGCCGGCGCAAAGATAACACTTAAATAGTGAATAGATGAATTAAAACCTTAGGGGGATAGCGGATTTTACCGCTTCTCCCTTGTTTTGCTTTTTTAAGTAAAACAAAGAAGAATTATTTTAATATATTTTTATATTCCTTAACAGGCTGTATAATAGGAACTTACGAAAAATTTATTATTGGGGTTTTTGAATAATCTTAAAATTACAAAAGATTATTTTAAGAGCCTATTTTTTTGATGAGAAA
>CAZVPQ010000181.1:0-1815 GCA_964628675.1 uncultured Hyphomicrobiales bacterium
ATACAAAATATTATTATTTTTTGATTAATTTCCTTTTTTCAGAGACGACTAAATAATAGATATTTTTTTAGGAATATGTTGTGGAAGCAAAAAGATTAAATCAAATACCAACTTCAATATTTGCTACAATGAGCAAATTGGCTTATGAAAACAAAGCTGTTAATTTAGGTCAAGGATTTCCTGATTTCGACGGTCCCGATTGGATTAAAGACGCCGCTTATAAAGCAATGAAAGATGGCAAAAATCAATATGCACCGATGAATGGAATCTATACATTAAGGAATGAAATTCAAAATATTCAAAAGCAATACTACAATCTTGATTGGGATGTAAATAATGAAATAACTATTACCGCAGGTGCAACCGAAGCTCTTCTGTCAACAATTTTAGCGTTTATCAATCCCGGTGATGAAGTAATAATGTTCGAACCCTTTTATGATGCATATCAATCAGATGTTTTTCTTGCTGGTGGAATACCAAAATATATTACTTTTGAAAAGCCTGATTTTAGTTTTGATTTCGACGAATTTGAAAGGCTAATTTCAAAAAAGACAAAAGCTGTCATATTGAATAATCCTCATAATCCTACTGGAAAATTATTTTCAATGAAAGAATTGGAATTTATCGCAGAAATTGCAATGAAACATAATCTTTTGATAATAAGTGATGAAGTCTATGAATTTTTGCTTTTCGACGATAATAAACATATTCCTATTGTTAGCTTGCCCAATATGAAAGAAAGAACAGTAACAATTTCATCAACAGGAAAAACTTTCGGTATGACAGGTTGGAAAGTAGGTTTTGCATTAGCTAATCCGAGATTAACCAAAGCAATCCAAAAAGT
Organism: uncultured Hyphomicrobiales bacterium; assembly: GCA_964628675.1. GTDB lineage: Bacteria > Bacteroidota > Ignavibacteria > Kapaibacteriales > UBA2268 > CAZVPQ01. The sequence continues at coordinate 845 of CAZVPQ010000181.1, forward strand.
TCACCAATGGGCAACTTTTGCTGTAAATACACCCGCACAATATGCTATGGCTTATGCTTTAAGTCAATTGGACAGCTATTTGCCGGATTTCAAAAAAACTTATCAACACAAAAGAGATTTAACTTTTGAATTATTAAAAGAAACAATATTTACTCCGCATTTACCTAAGGGTTCTTATTTTATGATGGTTGATATTCCTAATTCAATAAACAAAACAGATGTGGAATTAGCACAGGAATTAGTTAGCGATTATAAAGTTGCTACAATTCCCCCTTCGGTATTTTATGCTAAATCGCAAGAAGGAGAATCAATGTTAAGAATTTGTTTTGCAAAAAATGATAAGACTTTGATTGAAGGAATTAATAAAATGAAATTATATAAATCAAAATAACGATTAATGGCAAATCAAACACAAAATTATTCGGAATATTTTATGTCGCAAGCTCTGAAAGAGGCAAAAAAAGCACTTCTACATAATGATGTACCTATTGGTGCTGTCGTTGTGAAAGATAATAAAATTATTGCAAAAGCTCATAATCAAGTTGAAAAAAACAATGATTCCACTGCACACGCCGAATTAATTGCCATTAAAAAAGCTATGAAAAAGATTGGTTATAAACATTTATTGGATTGCGATTTATTTGTAACATTGGAGCCTTGCTCTATGTGTGCCGGTGCAATAGTTCTCGCGAGAATAAAAAATTTATATTTTGCAACAGACGACCCAAAAGCAGGAGCTTGCGGTTCAATATTAAATATTCCGAACAACAAACGTCTCAATCATCAAGTAAATATTTATTCGGGAATATTACAATACGAGTGTTCAATAATAATAAAAGATTTTTTCAAACAATTAAGAACCCCGTAACAATTAAAACCCGTAGAGGCAATTCACGAATTGCCAAAAACAAATTGAAAAAACGTAGAGGCAATTCACGAATTGCCAAAAGACAAATTGAAAAACGTAGAGG
>CAZVPQ010000181.1:1915-5486 GCA_964628675.1 uncultured Hyphomicrobiales bacterium
CGAATTGCCAAAAGACAAATTGAAAAACGTAGAGGCAATTCACGAATTGCCAAAAGACAAATTGAAAAACGTAGAGGCAATTCACGAATTGCCAAAAAATAAATTGAAAAAACGTAACGGCAATTCACGAATTGCCAAAAAAATATGAAAGGAAAATAAATTGGAAAATTCAACAAATAAAATCAAATCTGAACAATTGGAACCTGCACTATATTTGGTACCTACACCAATAGGCAATCTTGATGATATTACATTACGAGCATTAAAAATATTATCAAATGTCGATATTATCGCTTGTGAAGACACAAGAAATACCTCAATGCTTTTAAGACAATATTCAATTTCCAATTATAAACTTGAAAGTTATTTTGAGCATAATGAAAAACAAAAAGCTCAATATTTAATTGATAAAATCAAGCAAGGTTCATCAATAGCTCTTGTTAGCGATGCCGGTTCACCCGTTATTTCAGACCCCGGATTTATTTTAGTTCGGGAAGCAATTAAAAACAATATAAAAATTATTCCTCTGCCTGGAGCAAGTGCTTTTATTCCCGCACTCAGCGCAAGCGGTTTGCCGGCAAATAAATTTACATTTCTCGGTTTCCCGCCACAAAAAAAAGGCAGAAAAACATTTATATCCAATTTAATCAACTATAATGAAACAATTATCTTATACGAATCACCGCATAGAGTTATCAGACTATTAAATGAACTAATGGAAGTTTATGGAAAAGATAAAAACATCTCTATTTCAAGAGAACTTACAAAGCTTTATGAAGAAATTATTACTGATACAATAGAAAATTGTATAAAATTTTATGAGAAGAAAGAAAAAATCAAAGGTGAATTTGTAATCATTGTCGATGGCAAACAAAAATAATTATAACTCACTAATTCGATTCACCTCCAAAATTCTTACTCCCCTCTAAAAAGAGGGGTAGGGGGTGTGTATTTGTAGAGAGTTGCTTGTAGTAAAGAGTTGTTAGGTGTGTATAATTATAAATAGTAGTTAGAAGTGTATAAATATCAAAAAAATAAAAAATCAATTCAAAGCAGGTAATTTAATTAAGAAATTCATATATTTGAAATCAAATTTTTATTCATTTACTATATAATTTATGAAAATAAGTGTTGTTATTGTTACGAGAAATCGGAAAGATGATGTACGGGTTTCGATTAACGGATATTTAAGGCAGACTCATCAAGATAAAGAAATCATTGTTGTTGATAATCAATCAACCGACGGAACAATAGAAATGATGGCAAATGAATTTCCCGATATTAAATATTTATGGTTGCCCGATAATTTTGATATTCGCTCTATAAATATCGGAATTGAAATGTCCTCAGGTGATATTATTTGGCGAACGGACAGCGACTCTCACCCTGAAAGTGAAACAGCTTTCGAGCAAGTCTTGGAAATTTTCGAAAAACATCCTGAAATTGATATTATAGCTACAGAAGATATTGAAGTCAGAAAAGGAAATCAACCTTGGGAATGGTATCCACTTCCTATTGATAAAAATAATATTCCCGATGAAGGATTTGAAGCAAACTTTTTCCCCGGTACAGGTGCCGCAATAAAAAGAAAAGTTTATGATACTATCGGTGGTTTTTGGGAATTCGGTTTTGAAGAATTGGATTTCTGCACACGTGCAATAATAGCCGGTTTTAATGTAAGATATTTTCCGAATATCCGCACATTACATTATGCATCACCTCAGGATAGAGATAATCCCAACCGCTGGGTAAAGGCATCAAAACAGCATATTCGCTATAATTGGCGATATTTTCCTTTTTGGAAAGCATTGGGTAGGTCAACTCAAATCATCATTTATCAAATAATTTTGGCACTTTTAAACAGAATGCCTATTTCGTCTATTCTTGAAGGAGTATTCGGAATGCTCGAAATGATGTTTTACACTTATAGAAACGAAAGACAAGTATGTCCTGAAGACAAATTGCAAAATATCACATTGGGTGTTAGTATTGCTCATACTCAACTGAGATTTTTCAAACAAGTTATATCTAATAAACTAAAAAAAATGTGGAAAAGCTGAGAATTTTACAATTAGTTCCTCGATTTCCTTTCCCCGCAGACGACGGTGGGAAAATAGGTATAGCTAACATTATTAAAGAATTCTCAGAACAAAACGCGCAAGTTACTTTGTTTTCTCTCGGTGATGAAGAAATCCCGCAAGAGGCGATTGACCTAGCAAAACAATATGCAGATATAATTTTATTCAAGCATAACACTTCAAATACAAAAAAAAGAATAATAAAATCCCTACTCTTCAATCATTCTATTTATATTCAAAAACATATCAACAGAAAGATAAAAAATAAATTAAAAGAGATTTTAAAGTCCCAGAAATTCGATATTATTCACGCTGACCATACTTGTATGGCTCCTTTGGCTCTTTATGCCAAAAAAATACAAAATATTCCGGTAGGATTGAGACTGCATAATATTGAATGGCTTATTTGGAAGAGATATGCCGACAACTTAAATTTCTTTTCACCCAAAAGATTTTATATTGAATACCAGGCTTCTCTGCTCAAAGATGCTGAAAAAAGTCTTATAAATAAAATGGATATTAACTTTGCGATAACTGAAAATGATAAGCAAAGGGCTTTGGAATTATCACCTAAGGCAAATATCACAGTGGCAAGTGCAGGAGTTAATTCCGACGAATGGAAACCGGATAAAAGCATCAACAGAAATCCTAAGGAATTAATTTTGGCTACTACGTATCGCTGGGTGCATAATGTTGATGCGGTCAAATGGTTTATTGAGAAAGTATTGCCTGTGATAAAAAAAGAAATTCCAGATATAAAATTAACCTTAATCGGAAAGAATCCCCCGCAATGGCTAAATAATTTTCAACATCTTGGCGTTAATACTCTCGGTTATGTCGATAAAGTTCAACCTTATTTAAACCGTGCTAACATCAATATAGCACCGCTTTTTGTAGGTGGTGGTATTAGAATCAAAATTTTAGAAGCTATGGCAATGGAACTGCCTGTTGTTGCAACGTCGGTTTCAGCGGAAGGCATTAATGCAAACGAAGAAAACGGGTTATTTATTGCCGATAATGTATCACAATTTGCCGCAACAATTATAAATCTTTGCTTGGACAACAATACAACACGCCAAATAGGAAACAAAGCACGTGAATATGTTCTCCAAAATTTCTCTTGGAAGAAGAACGTTGGAATTATGCTTGATGAGTATAGAAAAATTGTCAATTGATTTTGATTGAATTTATCGAAATATAAATAATATTTACTAAATTCTCATCAGGTAAAGACATTGATAGTTAGGATAATAGACCACTAACAAAAATAATTGATGAATTTTTGGGAAAATATTTATTATACTACAAATAATCCATTCTTTAGAAAATCTTTAAAAAATGAAAATCATATGAAATATCTTATGGAAAATATTTTATCAAATCACTCTTATATTTTACCTAATCTTTGGTATAATAATTGTTAATAACCACAATATTGATAATGTTTTAATTCCATTAATTATAGGAATTTAGCAATGAAAGATCTATCTATT
>CAZVPQ010000182.1:0-5463 GCA_964628675.1 uncultured Hyphomicrobiales bacterium
TATAGAAAATATATTTATGATATAAGTAATAGTTTACTTTCTTTTGAATATCAATGGTGGCAATCTGGTAAGTTTTATAGAGGTATATTAGATACTTTCAATTATGATAATAAAGGGAATATTCTTCTAAACATTGAAAAAAATTATAGAGATGGCAATTGGACTAATTCTGTATTAAATTCATATTCTTATTATGAAAACGACAGTGTCAATACACATATTATACAAAAATGGGTAAATGATACTTGGGTAAACGGTAATAGAGATACTTTTATATATAGTGAAAACGGTGAGTTATTAAGTATTATGAATGAAAATTGGAATAAAGAAAAATGGATTAAGTGGGGGAAAGAATCATATCAATATGATGAAGCGGGGAATATGCTTTTGGACTTGTCACAAGTTTGGACTGATGATGACTGGGTTAATGATATGCAAGAAACATTTACTTACAATGACAATGGTGATATTTTAACCAATCTTAATGAGAATTGGATTGGAAACGAATGGGTCGCAAAAGACAGAGAATCATTTAATTATGATAACAGTGGCAATCTTCTTGAGCATTTACGTGAAATTTGGGGTAATGACTGGACAAATAGCTGGCGATATAAATTTACTTATGATGAAAACAATAATTTGAACTCAGTATCTTATGAAAAATGGCAAGACGATAAATGGAATAATGAAGAAATCTATTTGGCTTTTAATGATTCTTATAATAATGAATTTGGTTTCAATTCCTACAAACTTGAAATTAACTGGACTACAGCTACTCCTGTGGAAGATAGTAGATTGACTAATATATCTTTGAACAACTACCCAAATCCATTTTCGAATACAACTATTATTGAATATTATGTCAATAATCCTGCTTTTGTACGAATTGATATTGTAAACTCCTTAGGTGAAAAAGTAAAATTACTGACTAATAAATTTCAGAATTCAGGAAAGCATAAAGTTGTTTTTAATCGGGAAAATTTACCGGCAGGAATTTATTTTTATAATATTCAAATTGGAAATCACAGAGAAAGCCGGAAAATGCTCATGATAAAATAAAATAAATTTCATATTTATCTAATTGTTTATAGTTTTTTTCATATTATTTTTTTCAATAAGCAATATCTTTTGTAATTTCATAAATAGAATGTTAAATAATAGAAAAAAACTATGACAATATTAGTAACCGGTGGCGCTGGATTTATTGGTAGCAATTTTATTAAATATATCCTTGGTCTTTATCCTGAGTTAAAAGTAATTAATCTTGATGCTCTGACTTATGCAGGTAATCTTGAAAATTTAACTTCCATTGAGGATAATCCCAATTATAAATTTATACAAGGCAAAATTCAAGATGTCGAATTAATAAATTCTATCATTGAAGAAAATAAAATTGACGGGATAATTAATTTCGCGGCAGAATCTCACGTCGATAGGTCTATTATTAACGCAAAACCTTTTGTTGATACTAATATCGCAGGCACATTGGCTCTGCTGGAAGCAAGCAGAAATCACAAAATAAATAGATACTTGCAAATATCGACTGACGAAGTTTACGGTTCATTAGGAGAAACGGGATTTTTTACTGAGGAAACCCCGATTAATCCACAATCTCCTTATTCGGCATCTAAAGCGGCGGCAGACCATTTTGTTCTTGCTTTTGTTAATACTTATAAAATTGATGCTGTTATAACACGATGTTCTAATAATTATGGTCCTTACCAATTTCCCGAAAAACTTATTCCTTTAATGGTATTGAATGCTATTGGCGGTAAAAAACTTCCCGTTTATGGTGACGGAATGAATATTAGGGATTGGATTTATGTTGAAGACCATTGTGCTGGGATTTGGACTGTGTTTAATAATGGAAAATCGGGTGAAGTTTATAATCTTGGTGGTAAATCCGAGAGAACAAATATTGAAATTGTTAAAAAAATACTTGAAATATTAGACAAACCCGAATCTCTTATTGAATTCGTCAAAGATAGACCCGGACACGACAGAAGATATGCTATTGATAGCTCTAAAATCGAAAAAGAGTTAGCTTGGAACCCCAAAGTAGATTTTGAACAGGGCATTCAAAAAACAGTTCAATGGTATCTCGATAATCCTGCTTGGTGTGAAAATGTTATTTCAGGTGCTTATATGGATTACTATAACAAACAATATAATGAACGTTAAGATTAGAATTAATGATAGTTTTAGCACTTATATATTTAGGACTTCATCTTTTATCACTAATAGAACCGTCATATTATCTTTGGGGAGTTGACAGCTGGTCTTATCTTCCTGCTATGTTGAGTTTATTGTTCTTATTAATAGCTCTTTTGTCTTTAAATTCCAAAATACAAGATTGGCTCTACAAAAATATTTTCAAAAAAGATATTTATAATTTTAAATTATTTATCATTATAGCTTTTGTGTTCTTTGTACTTTTATTGACTTTGAAACAAAGCACTTTCTTTCTCGGTGATGGTTATTTGAGAATAACAAATGCCTCAAAAGGAATATTTTTTTCTGCTTCCGAACCCTTGGATACTTTTTTGCACTCTTACTTGGCGAAAGCATTAGGAATAAGTTCTTTTAATATTTATACTTCTCTAAGTATATTAAGCGGTATGCTTGCGATAACAGGAGCATATTATTATCTTTCTAAATATTTTGAAGATAACAAGAAAATATTTTTGACTTTATGCATAATATTAACTGTTGGAGCTAGCCAATTATTTTATGGTTATGTAGAAAGTTATTCGATTTTTACTGCATTTTTGATTTTATTTAGTTTGTCCTCGTTGCATACAATAAAACAAAAAAAATTGCATTATGCACCGACAATTTATTTAGCGTTTGCTCTGCTATTGCATTCAATAGGTATAGTTTTAATACCGTCTTATGTATATGTTTACTACAAAGTATATCGAAAAAATAAAAATTTGAAATCCTTGCTAATAAATGTGTTTTTATTATTGATTATCATTACCCTAACTGTATTTATATTGTCGTCTGTAACAAATGTATCGCCTATTGATAAATATTTAGAGGCTTTTTCGTCCGGAAATAATTTGTTGCCTGTTTTTACTAATGCTGATTCTTACGGAATAATTTCACTTAATCATTTAATTGATATTCTGAATGAAATATTTTTAGTTGTACCTGCAATAATTGCAATCCCTTTGATTATAAAGCATACTAAGAAGAATTACTTTAATGTAGAGATTATTTTTCTTAGCATTTTAGTTATATCATTCTTAGTTTTTTTGTTTTTATTCAAACCTACATTGGGTTTTGCACGTGATTGGGATTTATTCTCTTTGTTCTCATTTCCAACTGCCATATTAATTGCATTGCTATTGCTAAAAATCCGAGAAATAAAATTATATCGAATTGCGATACCATTGTTGTTGATTTCAGGAGTGCATACATTTTCTTGGATATTGATTAATGCAGACGAAGAGCAATCACTCGAAAGAGCTGAGTTTATGCTGAAAACACCTTATTGGGCTAACAAATCGAAAGCTCTTCTTGCCGATGATTTATCACACTTTTTTATTGAAAAGAAAAACTCAAAGAAAGCTTTGCAGATGAGTAAAGTCGCTTATGAGTACGAAAAAAATCCAAGATATTTATACAGAATGGCAACATTAAGTTATAATTTAAAAAATTTAAGTGATGCGGATAAATATTTCAAAGAATTGACTAATGCAGATTATAAATTGGCAAGTGTTTATAATTATTTAGGCGATATTAATTTGGTACTTAAAAATCTGAATAGGTCAGAGGCTTATTATAAAAAATCATTCTCATTAGATACTACGAACTTAGCGGCATTGAATAATATCGGATTAATAAATTTACAATTTGCCAAGTTCGAAAAAGCAATTGATATGTTTAAGCATTCATTAAAATATGTTCCGAACAATTCATTGCTCAATTATTATACTGCAATTTCTTATGTTAATTTGAAACGCTATGATTCAGCTCTGGTTTATCTGAATTATGCTCAAAAATACGGCTACAAAGCAAATATAATTAATAGTTTGAGGAATGAGGTTTTAAAGAGAATGGGAGAGAGCAAATAATTAGAAAATGAGCTTTGTAGCAATCAACTCATTTTAGAATAAATTACCTCGACTTTTAAGCCGTAGGTGTGATATTTTCGTCCACTCTATGAAGTTATTACAACCACGACTTAAAAGTCGTGGCAATTCAATCGTAGCTAATCAAAATACTGTCATATAAGAAATAAATAAAAAAAACATTTTCTTTTATTCATTATTTCTATTTGACTAACAGATTGTTTAAATTTGCAAGCTATAGATGTTAATTAAAGGAAAAATATGAATGAATTAAAAAAGAAAATCGAAGATAGGACTTTGACGATTGGTGTTATTGGTATGGGGTATGTTGGTCTGCCATTGGCTCTTGAATTTAGTCTGAAAAAAGTTAAAACCATTGGCTTTGATTTAGATATTAAAAAAATCGATATGATAAACAAGGGTATTAATTACAATCAAGATTTGGATTCCGATAAAATCAAGAAAGTTGTCGAAGAGAATTATTTGTCAGCAACTAATGATTTTTCGATATTAAGCAAATGCGATGCTATTTATATCTGTGTGCCTACTCCATTTACACCTAATAAAGACCCCGATATTTCATATATTGTTAGTGCGGCAAAAAGTATAAGAGATAATTTAAGAAAAAATCAAGTTATAATTTTAAAAAGTACTACTTTCCCGGGGACTACCGAAAAGTATGTGCAACCTATTCTTGAAGAATCTGGATTAAAAGCAGGTGAGGATTTCTTTTTAGCATTTTCACCGGAAAGAATTGACCCGGGTAATAAAAAATGGACAACTCAAAATACACCGATTGTTGTAGGTGGAATTAATAAAGATTCAACAGATATAGCTTGTTCTGTAACTAACATTGCAGTCGAAAAAGTAGTTCCTACTAATTCTCCCGCTGTTGCCGAGATGGAAAAACTTCTTGAAAATATTTTCAGAAGTGTGAATATTGCTTTGGCAAATGAAATGGCTAAGCTTAGCGATAGAATTGGCGTTAATTTTTGGGAAGTAGTAGATGCGGCGGCAACAAAACCTTTTGGATTTATGCCTTTTTATCCTGGACCGGGCATTGGCGGGCATTGTATTTTAATCGACCCTTATTATTTGGCTTGGATGGCTCGGGAATATGATTTCGTTACTAAATTTATAACTCTTGCGGCGGAAATAAACGAAGATATGCCTTTTTATGTACGCTCAATGATTATCAAGGAAATATCAAAGCAACCGACTACATTAAAAGATGCAAAGATTTTAATGCTCGGTATGGCTTTCAAAAGAGATGTTGACGATTTAAGACATTCACCAGCCTTAAAAGTAGTGGAATTGTTGTTTCTAGATGGTATGAAAAATGTTTCTTATCTTGACCCTTATATTCCTTCGATTAAAGTTGACGGTC
>CAZVPQ010000183.1:0-5429 GCA_964628675.1 uncultured Hyphomicrobiales bacterium
TATTAAATATTTTGCAAATAAATATTTTATAAACTATATTCTTTAAGAGGAATGTATATGAAAATAATTACAACTTTTTTAGCTTTATTTTTATTGATCAACTTGTCCTCATTTTCAAAAGAGCAAAAACCTTATATTTTAGCTGTTGAAAGTACTAATAGCATCAGTGAACTAACGCAAAGTTTGAAAGAAAATCTTAATAAAAATAATTTCAAAATTTTAGGCGAATATATGCCTGCAAATGATAAAAACAGGTATGTTATTGTTGTTACAAATAATGATTTATTAAATGCTGTAAAGAAATTCGGTGGTCTAAGGGCTTTTGCCGCCGCAACAAGAATTGCTATTACAAAGGAAAATGGCAAAACTCTTGTTTCTTATCTCAATCCCATTTATTGGGGTAATGCATATTTCCAAGATGATTATGATAAAATCAAGGCTAATATAAGGTCTTTAGCAAAAAAACTTAAAATGGCAACTGCATTAAAGGGCAAGAAAAAATATAAACCCTTCGGTTCCAAAGATGGTATTGATGAAGATGACTTGAGAGACTATCATTATATGATTACTATGCCCTATTTTGAAGATATTGTCGAACTTGCCAAATTCAAATCTCATAAAAATGCTGTTGATAAAATAGAAAAAAATCTCAAAAAAAATAAAAATACAAAAAGAATTTATAGGGTAGATGTACCCGGCAAAAATCTTACTCTTTTTGGTGTTGGATTATCCGGCAAAAAAGGCGAATCGAATTTTCTCCCGACAATTGATAATTCACATCCAAAGAAAACCGCTTTCTTGCCTTATGAAATTCTTGTCAATGGGAACGCAGTTATTATGCTCCACGGTAGATACAGAATTGCAATTTCATTTCCTGATTTAGGCATGGTAACATTTACAAAAATTATAAGCGCCCCAGGGAATATTGAAAGTATGATGAAATCGTTAACAAAATAAAGTATAAATTTTAATATCAATCTATTCGATAATCAATTAACTGATTTTAGATATATCCAAATTGGATAATTGACAGTTAGTATCTAATGGGATTCTATATTTTTTAGTTTTTGAAAATTTCAGGGTATTTATTAATAATTTCCTAATATTTTCATGTTAACACAGCAAAAAAATCAATAATACAAATTAAATTAAATAAAAAAATAATTACACGATATTTATTAATATAAAATCAAAACCGCATTGTAATATTAATTATAATTGAATAGTTTTTTCAGAAAATTATTTGCAACAATTTAATATTTTTTTCGTTTTATACAAAGCAATTTTATAAATGTCAACAATATGGGAGTATGACAATGAAAAGGAATATTTTAGCGGTAATAGGTTTGCTTGGATTGGGTATTACAATTGGTATATGGTTAGTAGCAAATTTTAGTACTGATTCTGGACTTAATTTGTTCGCCCAAGAAAAAATCGGTGCAGACAATCCACCTGTTATGGTGAGTCCAAATGTTATGGCACTTAATCAAGCTATGATAGATGCAAGTACTGCTGTTTTACCAACAGTAGTTAGTATAAAAGTTACAATTGAAAATAATGCTAAAAATAATCCCTTCCATCAACAATGGAAAGAATTTTTTGATTTTTTTGATATTCCGCAAGGTCAACCCAATTCACCTCATAAACAATTTGCAAGTGGTTCCGGAGTGATTATATCTTCGAATGGCTACATTATAACCAATAATCACGTTGTTGATGATGCAACAGAGATAAGCGTAACAACTCATGACCGTAAGATACATAAAGCAAAAGTAATCGGGAAAGATCCATTGACTGATCTCGCATTAATAAAAATTGATGCTAATAATTTGCCGCTTGCTCATTTAGCGAATATTGATGAAGTGAAAGTCGGAGAAATGGTTTTTGCAGTCGGCAATCCCTTGGGACTTAACTCCACTGTTACAAGCGGTATAGTTGGAGCTATCGGAAGAGGTGGGTTGGCTCTTCCTCGTCAAGGAAAAAATGCAGGTTATTCAGTTGAAAATTTCATTCAAACCGATGCCGCAATTAATCCGGGTAATAGTGGAGGTGGTCTATTTGATATTCAAGGTAGTCTTGTTGGTATTAATTCTGCCATTGCTACAAGAACAGGGACATATATTGGTTACGGTTTTGCAATTCCTGTTGATCTTGTTAAATCTGTTATTTCTGATCTTATGGAAGACGGAAAAGTAAACCGTGGTTATATTGGTGTTAGAATTGGAACGGTTGATGAAACTGACGCAAAAGCTGTTGGTTTGGATAAAGTTGAAGGTGTTATGGTACACGATGTTATCAAAGGTGGCTCTGCTGAAAAAGCAGGTTTGGAAATTGGAGACGTGATTCTTGAAGTAGATGGAAAACCCGTTGCAACATCAAATGAACTTCAAAGCCAAATTGTTTTGCATAGAGCAGGCGATAAGATTAAACTTACTTTATGGCGGAACAAAAAGGAAATTTATAAAACTGTAAAATTAAAAGCGAGAGATGAAGATTTAGCAGATAAATCGGAGAACGAAGATAACGAAGAGGAGAGTAAATCAATACATTCAGAGAATATTGATTTTGATAAAATAGGATTTTCCGTTGGACCCTTAACTAAGGAGATAAAAAAAAGTTATGACGTTAAATATGGTGCTTTGATTACAAAGGTTGAAAGATACAGTCAAGCCGAAGAAAGAAGACTTGCCCCCAATGGTGTAATTATCAAGGCTGATGGCAAAAAAGTAAAAACTCCTGAAGATTTGAAAAAAATTATTGATTCGAAAAAGCCGGGTGATGGTATTCTGCTTCAATTAAGATACCCTGATTCTAATCGTATTGTTGCATTAGAAATTCCCGAAGACAATAACTAAATTTGATTCATAAATATTTTTGAAAGTTTTTATCAAATCCTCTCTAAATGTTTTAAAGTCAGCTCAACTGATTTTGGCATAGGAGAGGATTTTTTTATTAAAATTATTGCAATTCTAATCAAATTTAATTTTGATTAAATGATAATAATATTAAACCTTTTAATAAAAATATTGTCAAAGTATTAAACAAGAAGTTTATTGAAAATTTTTAACAAATAGGGAGTTGAATTATGAAAAAATTAATTTTATCAACATTTGCTGTTATGCTTTTATTAATTGCATCGGCAACAGCACAGCCGGGTTTCGGCAGAGGAATGCACAAAGGAATGATGGGAATGAAAGGGATAAATAATCTTCCGGGATTTAGATTCTATGAAATGTTCCAATCGGATTTGAAAATAAGCGATAAGCAGATTGACCAAATGAAGGCAATTGATTCTAAATTTAATGATGAGGTAATTGATCTCAAGGCGGAAGCTCAGCATACCGGATTAAAAATGAAAGATGAAATATCGAAAACTGATATTGACAAAAATGCAATACTATCAAATCAAGATAATTTATCAAATGTCAAGAATAAAATTGCAAAACGTGTTATGACATATAAAATTGATTTATATAATGTTTTAACAAAAGAACAAAAAGGAAATTCTAAAACTTTACGTATGAAAATGATGAAAGAACATCATGGCTCTCGCAAAGGTATGGGCAAAAGGAATTCTGATTGTAATGGACCAAAAATGAGATCCCGTGGTAGGATGAAGTGAAATGCTATTAAATGATTAGTTTAAATCTCTTCCCAAATTTGTTTAAGGAAGAGATTTTTTAATTGTATATTGTCGAAATGATGTCATATAAATCTAATTGCAATTAAAAATTATTTAATCCACTTGACAATATCATTAATTACATATTCAGGGATATGATTTTCTATTAAATACTCATCGGGAGTGCTTTTGCCTTTGCCTTCCATAAAAAGATGATTTAATTTCGGATAAAGTTTGAATTTTACATTAGGCTTGTTCTTTAATTCTTTTTTCCAGATATTGAATTCACTCGGAGGCACTTGATAATCTCTGCCACCTTGTAAAATCAACATTTTGACTCTGATATTCTTTGCAAGCTTTGCCGGATAATAATCTCTTATATCCAACCAGTAAGATGCTGGCGTTGATAAAGGGAGCAAATCCATCGGAGTATCTTTTGTTAAGTTTTTACTGTTAACTCTGTCGATTTCAGCTTTTAATGTATCGAGCTTTGTCTGCTCTTCATCACTAATTTTGCCGTCAATCGAAAAAATATATTTAAATTGTTTTAATATTAAATTTTGCAAAGGTCCGGAATTACCTGCCATCAATATAAACCCTTTTATACCTTTGTCTTTTTCATCAACTCTGGGAATAGATGAAGCTCCGAGGCTATGACCCAAAACATAAATCCGCCTTGGATTTATATCGGGATTATTGGCGATTTTATTAATCGCTTCAAGTGCATCTTCTATAACTTCGTCCCAAAGAGTAAATTTATCGATTATTTCAATGATTTTGCGAGGATGCTCTTTTGTCCTTTTATTATATCTAAAACTTGCGATACCTTTTGATGCCAATCCCCAAGCTAAATCTCGAAAAGGTTTATTTTTAGCTATACTTTCATCCATATCGTTTGGACCTGAACCCGACAGCATAATAACAACAGGGAACAGTTTTGTAGGATTGTTTGCGGGCTTTTTGGGAATATCCAACTCTCCGTGTAACTCCCATTCCTTTTTGCCAAATGTTATTTTTTGTATATTAAAGTTATCTAAATTTACATAATCAGGTTGAGTATAAACAGCAAATTCATTGTTAGGAACAAAGAAAAAACCTATAATATTTTTATTTTGATTATAAGTAAATCTTATATCAATATACATATTTTCAAATTTGCTTGTTAATACAACAAGCTTATTTCCTTGATAATAAGGAGTATCAACTTTAACTATTTTTTCAAATTTTCCTAATTGACTTTGGATTGAGTTCCAAGTAGATTCTAAATTTTCTCGGGAGAACTGCTTTGTTATCGTTGTATCAAAATAAGTATAAGCCTTATCATATTTTGCATCTAATAATAAAGAAATAAATTTTTGGGATTTGATTATTAAATCATTTTTATAATTATCTTGGCAATTAAGCGCAAATGGCAGAAATAAGACTAAGGAAAATATTAATATTTTTTTCATAATCTTCTCTTATGTTTTAGATGTAAATTTATCTTCCTGATTGCGAAAAAGAAAGTTAAAAGAAGTCAAAGAACCATAGCATTTAGTAATATAATTTTGATACTTCAATTTTTGTGAATCGGAAATATCATCATTTGAGTTGATTTGTTGTTCCAAAACTCTAAGATTATCTCTAATTAATACAATTTTATGCATTAATTTATCAATAGGAATTTCGTGATCTTTCATCTCTTTGTCTTGTGGAATAAGGTATATAGAAGCTTCTTCCCATTTGTAAGCCAATTCGGCATTACTATCGGAATCCATTTCTTCAACTATTGCTCTTGCTAATTTTTTAATTTCTTGATCTGTTAATT
>CAZVPQ010000184.1:0-3589 GCA_964628675.1 uncultured Hyphomicrobiales bacterium
TACATAGGACAAAATATTTATTGATATTCAAGAATAATTTAATATTTTGAAAATAAAGAAAAACGAAATGAAAATAATTTAGAGCAAAATATGAAAAAACTAAATTTGTTTATCTCCTTCTTGTTGATATTTCCTTCCTTTTTATTTGCTGAAAATAATATTTTACTTTATATGAACAATGGGAAAACCATCAATTCGGAATTAAGATTAATTACAGATAGCTCTTTTGTTTTGGTAAAAGAAGTCTATGATGAAGATGACGATACAACAAAAGTATTAAGGAATAATATTAGAAAAGTAATTATTCCTGATTCATCAATACTTTATGCACCCGAAATTGAAATTCATTTGCAAGATTCTGTTATTGAAGATATTGTTTTAACAGGAGTGGATTTGGAGCATAATATGATATTTATAGCAAATTATGATTATTTTAATGATGAAATATTGCAAAGAGACACTTTGAATTTAGCTGATACAAATATAAAAATGATTGTTGTTTATGGGGAATCTAATGTTGCGACAGGTCTTTTCTCGGGCGGAGGCATAGGATTTTTTGGTGGCTTAATTGCTGGTTGGATAATAAGTGGATCTATTGATGGTGGACTGGGAGAGATGCTTACAGTAATTGCTATTGGAGGTCTAGGAGGCATTGCTGTTGGAATTGTTGCAGGGACTATTATCGGTATTGCAAGTAGTTCAAGCGATATGGAAATAGACAATACGCATAACTTAAAATATGAGCTATTAAATTATATTATTTATCCCGATGTAATTTATGAACCAGATGAATAAAAATTAAACTTTTTTCAATGATTTTGAGATTATTTTCGACTCTTTGTGTTAATGCAAATGAAATTGGATTAAAAAATTGTACTTTAATTTATGAATCGAAATAATTGTTATTAACGTATTCGTAATTTATCAATGAAGACTCCAACGTTGTTTAATTTCGGTTTTGAAAATAAATGCTAATTCTTTAGTTTGTAAATATTAATTTATATGAGCAATAAAATGAAGATTACTAAAATTACTTTATACATATTTTTTTTGGCATTTAGTACATCAATGGTTTTTTCTGCAAAATATGATAACCTTGGAGTTAATATCGTTGATGGCGGTGCTTTTGTCAATATTATTAATCATACTAATAGGTATATCAATGTTAGTTCTTATGATTCTTTGGGCTGGGCTAAAAGTGATTTTGATTTAGTGCTTATGGATCATAGACCTGCTCGCGAATGGGCAGGAGTAATTGATGACCCCGAGGAATATAGGATTGATTATAGCGGTACTTATAAATCAAGTTTTAAAGGTCAAGCTGATGTTATTGTTTCGGGTAGTAAGGCACTAATCAAAAATAAGTATTACGATTCATTATCAAACACAACTTATTTTGATTTAGTTATTCCCGAAGGTAAAGGCAAGGATTACGGCTTTGTCTATATGTCTTTTAAAAATACTATTAGAGATATTGAAAGCCCCATAAATAGTGGGATTACAGAGTTAAAAATAATGAGATCGGGTTATGATTTGGATACTAAAAAGGTTTTTAATGATAAATATATTCAGTTGTTAAAATCAGCTAATTTTAAATGTTATAGATTTTATACTGTTCAGAATATTTGGGAAGGAGAACCGAAATATCCCCAAAAAACACTTTGGAAAAATCGTAAAACACCATTTGATGCTTCTCAACAGACAATGAAAAGTATAAATGGTAAGGCAGACGGCTGGAGTTGGGAGTATATAATTCAATTGGCTAATATTTTAAATAGAGATATTTGGATTAATATTCTTATATCTTGCGATTCTAATTATGTTATCAATTTGGCGAAAATGCTAAAAGACAATCTAAATCCTAATATCAATATTTATATTGAAAACAGTAATGAAGTATGGAGTGCGAAACACGGAACCGAAGGACCTTATAATAAAGCACAAGCAGATGAATACGGTATTAGTTTTGATGAGAATTATGCACGCAGAACAGTTGAATTGTCTAACTTATTTGCTCAAGTTTTTGGCAAAGATGAGATTAATAAAAGAATTAGGGTTATACTTTCGGGGCAACATTCTTATGTCGGCAGGCATAATCCGCATTTGAATTATATAAACGACAATTTCGGACCACCGAAAAATTATGTCTATGCTTTGAGTACTGCTCTTTATTTTGGTTCGACAAAACCAAACGGAAGTATTGAAGAGATAAATCAAGGTATGATTGAAGAGATTGACGGACAGATTAATAATCCGGAGAAAAACACTTACAGAAAAGCTCATATTAATAAGGCGGCGGAATGGGATTTGCTCGGTGGTTGTACATCTTATGAAGGTGGGATTGCTATCCCGAGTGGCGGTGGCACAAATAATTTGGATAATCAAATCCAAGCTAATCGAACTTCGGCAATGAAAGATATATTGAAAAAGAATTTTGCCGACGGTTGGTTCGATATCGGTGGCGGTTTGGCGTTACAATTTACTATTTGGGGTTCTTATACTCGATACGGTTGCTGGGGGTTGACTGATGATTTCAATAATCCAGACAGAAATTATAAAATGCAAGCAATAAGGGAATTGATAGGTGATTGGATTGATACGAAGGTTCCTGATTATGCTGGAAATCAAAATATAAAAACGAATAATTTCCCAAATCCATTTTCAGATAATTCAGTTATAAAATATTCAATTGACAAAGCCGATTTTGTTGTTATAAATTTATATAACGAACTTGGTTTAAAGATTAAAACTCTTTTCAATAAATATTTAACCGGTGGAAAATACGAATTAAATATTAATGCAAATGATTTGCAATCGGGAATATATTTCTACAAAATAGAAAGCGGAAATAATATTGGATTTGGTAAATTTGTTATTGCGAAATAAAATATATGTAATAAGCTTTCTGTATTTTTAAAATTATTATTGTAATGTAAAAATTCAAAACATACGAAATTACAACATAAATAATTGAAAAACAATAAAGCATAATGGATATTTCAATAGTAAGCCCCCTCATATACTATATAATAATAATTGGATGAATTCCCCTCTTGATAGAGGGGTGGACTGCGTAGCAGGACGGGGTGTGTTTTTGTGTTTTACCTTGACACACCTGCTTTTGTGTTTTACCTTGACACACCCCTGCCCCCTCTTGATAGAGGGGAGATTATTTATTGAAGTACTTTCTCCGATTTGACGGCTAATCCAGTCAACTAATTTGTTGTATTTCATTTTTTAGTTTTTTTATCGGACGATAGTGTTTTAAAATACCGAATTGGTTTTGTTATTTGGTATAATATTCGTAATTTAACTTGTGAATTACTAAGTTTGAAATTAAATAATAGCTTATTATTTGGTTGTATCATATAATTAGTTTATAAATAAATTGATTGAGAAAAATATGTCTGATATTACATTAAATATAAAAATTGAACCTATTGAAGATGGATACTTTCTTGCATTATCTGACGATTTGCCGGGTTTATTAGCGGAAGGTAGAACATATACGGAAACTCTGGAAATAGCACAAGATGTTGCTCGCAAATTGATTGAATCATATATTGAACACGATGACCCATTACCGGAA
>CAZVPQ010000184.1:3689-5402 GCA_964628675.1 uncultured Hyphomicrobiales bacterium
TTCTTAACTAAAAAATCGTAAAAAGATAAAAGTTTATTTTCGATTTCTTCGTAACTTTCCATTAAAACTAATTCCTGCCGAATATTTGAACCGAAATATAGACCTTTGAGATAACCGGAATAGTGCTTTCGGAATTCAAAAAGCCCGCGTGGAAAACCTTTGTATTTTATTGATAATTGCAAATGTTCGAGACATACATCAATTCTCTCTTTTACCGAACTTTTACTTTTATTGCCCGTTTTCAAAAATTCTTTAATATCTCTGAATATAAATGGATTGCCGACAGCGGCTCTTCCAATCATAATAGCATCACAATTAGTTGTATCAAAAGCTTTTTTGGCTTCTTCCGGAATTCTAACATCGCCATTTAATATCACGGGTATTTTTACTTTCTCTTTAATCTTTGGAATCCATGACCAGTCGGCGTGACCGTGCATACCCATATTTCGAGTTCGGCAATGGACAGCCAAAGCTTTGGCTCCGGCTTGCTCAATTAATTCTGCTACTTTTTCGATAACGATAGAATCCGAATCCCAACCCAACCGAGTTTTAACGGTAACGGGAATTTTAACCGCTTCGGCAACAGCACGGGTGAATTCCGCCATTCTTTCGGGGTCTTTCAAAAATGCGGCACCGGCATCATTATTAACAACTTTCTTGACCCAGCAACCATAATTTATATCAACAATATCAGCTCCGGAATCCTCGATAATTTTTGCCGATTGAATCATTGATTCAACATTAGAGCCAAATATTTGAACCGAAACAGGTCGTTCTTCATCTACTATTTCCATTTTTTGAAAAGATTTTTTTGAATCACGGATTAGTGCTTCCGATGCAATAAATTCAGTATATACAATATCCGCTCCCAATCTCTTGCAAATTATGCGAAAAGGTAAATCCGTAACTCCCTCCATTGGTGCTAAAATCAATGGTTTGTCAATATTTATGTTGCCAATTTTCAATTTTTATTTTATATTGTTATTAATTGTCAATCCTAAGACTGTTATGTTTAAATGAAATTGTTGAAAATATATGAACGAAAATAAGAAATTTGAAATTGATTTCAATCTATCATTAGATGAAAACTTTTTTATTAGAACGCCTGAAGAAATTGCACCTGAATTAATCGGTAAAGTTTTAGTGAAAAAAGAAAATGGAAAATATTTGGCGGGAATGATTGTTGAGACAGAAGCATATCTTCATAAAGATGATTTGGCTTGCCATTCTGCTGTTGGAAAAACCGAGAGAAATGCCCCTATGTTTGAAGTTGGAGGCACACTCTATGTTTATAAAATA
Organism: uncultured Hyphomicrobiales bacterium; assembly: GCA_964628675.1. Classification (GTDB taxonomy): domain Bacteria; phylum Bacteroidota; class Ignavibacteria; order Kapaibacteriales; family UBA2268; genus CAZVPQ01. Next base: position 4,989 of record CAZVPQ010000184.1, read on the forward strand.
TATGGGATTCACCATTGTATTAATGTTGTAACTGAGGATAAGGGCATAGGCAGTGCAGTTTTAATAAGAGCAATGGAACCTCTGATTGGATTGGATATTATGAAAAAGAACAGAGGTATAAATAATATTGTAAATTTATGCAAAGGTCCGGGCAATGTTGCAAAAGCTTTCGGATTTGATAAAAGTGATAATTTCAAGTTATTAACTACTGAAAATTTATTCATACAAAGATTTAATAGTATTGATAATAATAAAATAATACAATGCAAAAGAGTAGGTATAAAAAAGTCGGCTGATTTGATGTTACGCTTTTATTTGGAAAATTCTGAATTTGTTTCAAAAAAAGATAAAAAAATAGAAAATAATTAAATTATTGTAATAATTTCGTAGTATATTGATAATTAAAGGATTATG
>CAZVPQ010000185.1:0-5400 GCA_964628675.1 uncultured Hyphomicrobiales bacterium
ATTAATTATATATAAGGTTAAAATTTATGAATGAAACAGCTCTTAACAGATTTCTTCGATATGCAAAAATTGATACGCAATCGCAAGAAGGTTCGGACACTTATCCGAGTACTAAAAAACAATACGATCTTCTTAACTTATTAATCAATGAATTAAAACAATTAGGTATTAAAGATGTAAATATTGACGAATACGGTTATGTATTTGCTACTATTCCTTCAAATATTCCTGAAAATCATCCGGCTTATGGTAAAGTTCCTACAATTGGTTTTTTAGCTCACGTGGATACTTCTCCCGATTCAAGCGGTGCGAATGTTAAACCGCAAATTATTGAAAATTACGCTGGTCAGGATATTCAACTTCCCGGGGGAAAGTCGAAATTTATAACTATTTCCGAAAATCCCATTTTGAAAAAGTATATTGGTCATACTATTGTTACAAGTGATGGCACTACATTGCTTGGTGCAGATGACAAAGCTGGTATTGCCGGTATTATGACTATGGCGCAAACAATATTAAATGATAATACTATTTTACATGGCGAGATTAAAATAGGATTTACTCCGGATGAAGAAATAGGGGAAGGCACTAAATATTTTGATATAGATAAATTTGGTGCTAAATTCGCTTATACTGTTGACGGTGATTTACCCGGTGAATTAAACAAAGAAACTTTTAGTGCTAATTCTGCTATTGTTACTGCCGAAGGAAGAGATATTCACCCGGGTATGGCAAAAGACATTATGGTTAATTCAATAAGAGCTATTGCTGATGTGATTGCTAGATTACCAAGAGATATGGCTCCCGAGACTACTGATAAATATGAACCTTATATTCATCCACATAAAGTTGATGGGACTATAACAAAATCAGTTTTAAAACTTTTATTCCGAGATTTTAAGACGGCAGGCTTAGATGAACAAAAGAAAATTTTAGAAAATATTATAGAAGAAGTTCGGAAATTAAATCCAAAAACTAAAATCAATCTTGAAATCATTGAAATGTATCGTAATATGCGGGAAGACTTGGATAAAAATCCTCTCGTTTTGGATTGTTTATGGGAAGCGGCAACCGAAGCCGGTGCCGAACCTTATTGGGAACCGATTAGAGGCGGTACTGATGGATCCAGATTAACAGAGATGGGACTTCCTACACCAAATATTTACGGTGGAGGTCATAATTTCCATAGTGTAACCGAATGGCTTTCAGTTGACGCTATGAATATCACTGTGAAAACACTTATTAATTTAGTCCAAAAATGGGTTGAAAAAAGCCAATAAATCTAATTAAAAAAATATTCTATATGGAATTTACAATATTGAAATAAGAAAAATCAAAAAGAAAAGTTATAACTAATTAGGAGTATTTGAATGAATCAAACACAAAACAATAAGGGGCTTCCTGAAAATGCGTATAGAGAACTTAAGTCGGGTGAGGTTTACAAACCTGTTATGTCTCCTCAATATACTTTTAAAGAAGTAACTCCCTGGTCGGTTGTATGGGGTATTATGATGGCGATTTTATTTTCAGCGGCGGCGGCTTATTCAGGTCTTAAAATCGGTCAAGTGATGGAAGCCGCTATTCCGATTTCTATTATTGCCGTTGGTGCTTCAACTTTCTTTAAAAAGAAAAATGCATTGGGACAAAATGTTATTATCCAATCTATTGGTGCAAGCTCAGGGGTAGTAGTTGCAGGCGCAATATTTACTATACCAGCTTTATACATTTTGCAATTAGATGTTAATTTCTTTCAAATATTTTTCTCTTCAATGTTAGGTGGCTTTTTAGGAATATTATTTCTGATTCCTTATCGTAAATTCTTTGTTAAAGATATGCACGGCAAATTTCCTTTTCCCGAAGCCACTGCAACAACAGAGATATTAATTACCGGCGAAAAGGGCGGATCACAGGCAGGCGTTCTTATAATAAGTGCTTTGATTGGTGGAGTTTACGATTTTATGTTCCAAGCATTAGGTTTTTGGAAAGAAACTGTTACTTCTACTATCCTTCCTTATGGAAAAGAATTAGCTGATAAGGCAAAAATGATTGTTACTTTCAACGTAAGTGCTTTGATTGTAGGTTTCGGATATCTTGTAGGTTTGAAATTCTCAACTATTATTGCTGTCGGCTCATTCCTTTCTTGGTTTGTGTTGATTCCTCTTTTACATGCTATTGGTGGAATTGCGGCAGGACCCAATGGGACAAATTTTTTCGGTGATATGTCTGCCGGTCAAATATTTAGCGATTATGTAAGGCATATTGGTATTGGTGGAATTGCTATGGCTGGTATTATTGGCATTTTGAAATCATCAAAAATTATCGGTGGTGCTTTTTCGATGGCTTTTCATAGCATAGTCGGTGGCAAAAAATCCAAGAAAGATTCTCAGGAACGAACCGATAAAGATATCAAAATGACTTTTATTGTAATGCTGATATTATTAACTTCAATTGCAGTTTTAATTTTCTTTATTGTTGGAGTAAATGTTACTTTATGGCAAGCAATAGTAGCTTTTTTAACTGTAATGATAATAGCTTTCTTGTTTACATCGGTTGCGGCTAATGCTATTGCAATTGTAGGTTCAAATCCTGTCTCGGGTATGACTTTGATGACTTTAATTTTATCATCTTTTGTCTTGACTGCCGTTGGTTTGAACGGTCAATCAGGTATGATAAGTGCAATTATTATCGGTGGAGTTGTTTGCACTGCTTTATCTATGGCAGGTGGTTTTATTACCGATTTAAAAATAGGATATTGGCTTGGCTCTACACCAATGAAACAGGAATCTTGGAAATTTTTAGGGACTATTATTTCGGCGGCTACTGTGGGCATTGTTATCTATGTATTGAATGACACTTACGGTTTCATTCAAACAGCGGCTAATCCTCATCCTATGATTGCACCGCAAGCCAATGCTATTGCGGCAGTAATTCAACCTTTAATGTCTCCTACAGCGCAAATACATTGGATGCTTTATATTGTCGGAGCTGTAATAGCAATTTTGATTAATGCTATCGGTATTTCTCCATTGGCATTTGCTTTGGGTATGTATCTGCCATTGGAATTAAATACTCCTTTGTTGCTTGGAGGTATTATAGCTCATTTTGTAAAGAAAAGCTCAAAAGATGAGGCAGTTGTTAAAGCAAGAGACCAAAGAGGGACATTGATTGCTTCGGGATTTATAGCCGGTGCGGCAATTTTCGGAGTGATAGGGGCTTTCTTGAAATATATATTGGAAAAAATGAATATTAGTGATATACGTCTTTCACAATGGCCCGAAACTGTTGGGGCGGAATGGTTAGCTGTGTTAATGTTTGTTTTGCTTATGGTTTATATGGTTATTCATATATCAAAAGCAAAACCTGAGAAAAACTAAAATTAGGTATTATAATTATTCCGAATGTGGTTTTTAATGTTTTTACTGACTACATTCGGGATATTTTTTATATAAAATTTATGACTGATAAAGGAAAAAAAATTGTTAGGGTATTAATTTCGATAATTTTAATTATCGCTTCCCTCTATTATGCTTTTAAAGGTATAAATTTAGCGACTTTATGGAAGATAATCATTAATGCCAATTATTTATGGGTTTTGCTTTCTATTCCTGTGATTTTAACATCTCATTTAGTCAGAGCGATTCGTTGGAAAACGATGTTGGAGCCGGCATTGAAGGTTAAATCCGCATCTACTTGGAATCTTTTCTCTGCTGTAATGATTGGATATGCTTTTAATTGCATATTGCCACGTGGAGGTGAGCTTATCAGACCTTATGTTTATTCACGGCGAGAAAATGTTTCTTATACTAGTGTTTTTGCAACTGTAATTGTAGAAAGAGTTATTGATGTTATTACACTGGTAGGTATTTTTGGATTTGTTTTCTTATTTATGGGCGGGAGGATATTAAAGGCACTGCCGGCAGTTGATTCAAGCAAAGTTTTTATCATTATTCTCCTTTTTATTGCTGTCTTTTTGCTTAGTTTTTACCCACCAATATTTAAATTCTTGATTAGGGTATTAATAAAACCGATTTCGCATAAATTCTATGAAAAGATTAACAGCTTATTCGATAAATTTTTAAAAGGATTTGCAATAATCAAATCACCCTCACGCTATTTTAATTTAGGATGGCAATCTCTTTTAATTTGGTTCTTATACACCGTGCCTATGTTTTTAATGTTCTTTTCTTTTCCTTTTCAATCAACTTTGCATTTAGGTTTTCAAGATGCAATTCTTTTAATTATTATTTCAGGAATTGGAGTAACCATTGCACCAACTCCCGGAGCTTTAGGCGTTTACCATTTCCTTATTCAAAATGCTATGATGCAATTTTACGGATTATCCCCTGAAATATCCTTAGCTTATGCTACTTTAACTCACGGTGTTAATTATTTATTGCAAATTATTACCGGCGGATTATTTTTTATGAGAGAAAATTTAAGAAAAATACCTTTTAAACAAGAAGATGTTTCTGAAGAAATAACCTGATTATACAAAAATGTATATTTCAATTCCCAACTTTAGCTAATGCTTTAATGTGATTTTGCAGTTTTGTTTGCCAAATAAATACCTAATAAAATCAAGAGCATACAAAATAATTGAATAAGAGTTATTCCTTCGCCATCTAAAAACCCCCAAGCTAATGCAACAAAAGGGATTAAATAAGTTACAAAAGATGCAAATAAGGCATTTGATAGTCTTACCAATTTACTAAATAATACAATTGCAATAGCAGAACCGAATATTGACAAAGTTGCAATTGCTGCAAAAGAAATCAAATAAGGCGGTTCTAATAACGGTAGGCTGAAAAAATCTGTAGTAAATAAATAAATTACGGCAGGGATACCAACCGACACAAAAGATACAGCCGTAATTTGGACATCGGGAACTTCTTGTAAAAATTCTTTTAATATATGACTTCCTAATCCATACATTAAAGTAGCTAATACAATTAATAATCCATAGGAATTAGCAAAGTCAATATTTGAAAAATCCCCTGTTTTAAAAAATATTATTAGTATAGCTCCCAATAAGCCTAAAATGACACCTGTTATTTTGAGATAATTTGCCGACTTTTTAAAAAATAAAAATCCTATTATTAATGTAAATAATGGTACCAAACTATTGAGAATGCCGGCTGTTGAACTACTGACAACTGTTTGAGCAAAAGAATATAAAAATGGTGGTATTCCTATTTCAAGCAAACCGAAAGTAATTATATATTTATATTTGTCGAATCTAATCTTCTTGAACGTTTTGATTATATATGGCAGTAATATAAAAGCGGCTATGACTATTCGTAAAGCCCCAACTTGTCCGGGTGAAAAAGCAAGTAAACCTTTTTTGATGAGAATAAAAGAACTACCCCATATCATTGATAAAATAAGAAGTAATAAAACAGC